>NZ_CAKJTO010000007.1:0-14099 GCF_917627405.1 Protofrankia sp. Cj5 | reverse complement strand
TCTTAATCACCTTACGGACCGTGATCTGCCCATCCGGCCCGAACGACTTCACCACGACCGAGTGCCGCAGCCCCTCGGCCACCAGCGGCAGATCATGAAGAGTCGACGGCATCAGCTGACCGAGAACGAAGTAGTCAACGTCCTGCCAGCCGTTCTTCAGTTTCCCGCGAACCGCGGGGTCAAGATCAAGTTTATAGAACCAGATTGGGTCCGGCTTCTTGCCCGCAATCACGAGATCGGTCCAGATGTTGTCATCGGTCACGACGGTGTGACCATTGGGAATGTTCTCGATATACCAACGCGCAGCGTCCCGGCTCGGCTTGCTGTCATCGGCGGTCAGCGCCGTACCCAGCTTCGGCGCCCACTCGCCGGGCAGCGCCACCAATCCAGCGATCACCACGCCGACCACCAGGGCCAGTCGGGTGGCCCTGGCCGCGGCGACCCGGCGCCGGCTGGCAAGCGTGTGCGGCTCGCGGTCCACGCTGTCGGGTGCGCCGCCTACCGGTCCGCGGGGAAGGGTCACGTCCAGCATGCCGGCCGCGCACAGTGCCGCGAACGGCAACATCGCCGTCACATAGGCATACGGCATGTAGCCGTCGCGGAACATGAAGACAACCTGGATCAGCAGGAGCGCCGCGACCATCCGAAGACGCCTGACGAAAAGTGCCGGGATTGCGGTGACGACGCCGGCACCCAGCAGATAGGGATCCATGTGCAGCCACAGACCGGCCATGCCCTGTGTGCCGCTACCCGCCTGCAGCAGGCTTCCGCTCGCGGTCCGCTCGAAGAGCTGCCATGTGACCGCCCGGATGAGCGAGACGTGACCCGTCCCCTCGAACAGCTCGTTCTTCGCCACCGCGTACAGGACGTAGATCCCACAGATCAGCGTCAGGAACCCGAGGAAATTGCGGCGCACGAACCGCCAGTTACGCGGGTCGCGATTCTGCCGGAGCAGAAGGTAGACGCCCGGCAGGAGCATCAGGGACGTTTCCTTCGACCAGAAGGCGAACGCCATGAAGACGCCGGAGGCGACGGCTGCCCCCACGCTGCGGCGTGTTGACACCGCGCAGACCAGCGCTGCCAGCACCCACAGCACCGCGATGTTGTCGAGGAACGCAAGCCGCTGATACCACACCGCGAGCGGTGCCAGGGAGAACAACCCGACAGCGAGACCGGCGAAAACACGGCGAAACCCGAGACGGCGGGCAAGCAGGTACAGGAGCGCGCAACTGACCAGGTGGACGACGAGCATGCACTCACGCGCGGCCGTCACCGCCGACGGCGCCCGCTCGAATGCGTTTGTGACGGTCGTGTAGACGGCTATGAGCAGCCAGCCGCCGAAAGGATGGTCATACCAATACGTGTAGTGGGTGATCTGGCCCCGGTACTGCATGGCGTATGCCTGGGCCGCGTACGTGCCCTCGTCATCGTTGATCCGGCCCGGCCAGCCATCGAGGTTGAGTCCGTGCACCAGCCCACAGACGACGAGAAGCGCTGTCAGCAGAGCCAGACTCCGCCAGTGGCGGGACAGCCAGCCGGCGATACGCGCTCGGGTGACGGTAACGCGGTCCCCGGGTGCCCGGCCGGCCCGAGAAGCACCGCCGTCGGCGACAGTGCTCGGGGGCGCGACCGGCAGCGTGGTCGTGGTCACGAAACCCCTTTGAGCTCGGCGGTACCCGGTATCACCACGTGGTGGGCACCGACATGTGTGGTCTTCTCCCACTGGACCTTGCCCTGGAGCAGCCGCACCATAGCGCGCAGCGCCGCCGCGGACAGGACCAGCTGATACACCGGCGCGCTCACCAGCAATCGGGCACTGTCGAGAAATCCTACCTTGAGCTGATATGCATCAGCAAACTCCCGGAAAGCGGCCTGTTCCATCATGGTCATCATGACCATTGCCAGCAGCGGGAGCCAGAAGATAATCACAAGCCCCACCGGAGCCGACAGAAAAAATGTGAGTAGCACAGACGTCGGCAACGCCAGCCCGGCGGCTGCCTGGAAAAATGGCATCAACAGCATTTCAACGGCGAGCGCTCGCCGGCGCCGCCCCGGGAGCTGACGCCAGTCGCCTTTTTGGAACACCTGGATGAAACCCATCATCCACCGGGTCCGCTGGACCACCAGTTTGCCCAGTGTCTCCGGTGTCTCTTCGCGGGTGGTGAGCTCCGGATGATAGAAGACCATGGTCTCGACGCCTGCCACCGAGGCTCGTACACCGAGATCACAGTCCTCGGTCAGGCAGGAGACATCCCAGCCGCCCAACTGGTTGAGGACCTCGCGCCGGATGAAGACCGTGTTGCCACCGAGCGGAATGAAACGCGCCACCGCCTGGTAGCGCAGCCTCGACATGAACCAGATGTAGTACTCAAGGCAGTTACGTGCCCGCCACCATGATGTGGCGCTGTTGCACCACGAGGTCACAGCGCGCAACAGCCCGGCTGACTCCGGTCGTCGCCAGCCCGTCCCGCGGAAATTCATCAGCTGGACACCGCCCTGGAAAATCCCGACCTCGGGATGATGGCTGGCCAGCGTGTTCACGTAACCGAGCAGACCGTTCGCGATCAACGACTCCGCGTCTACGATACCGATCAGATCACCGCGGCAGTACCGCCGCGCGTCCTCGAGTGAGAGCGGCTTGCTGCGCATTGCGCTGCGCGGTGTCACCACCCGCACGTTGGGATGGCTGTCGGCAAACTCCTGCGCCACCGCACGTGTCTCCCGGTCAGCCTCATCGTCGGACACGACGACAACGAGATCGAAAAGATCCGCTGGATAGGAACCGGCCAGCACCTGGGCAAGGGTGCGCCCGAGGACGGGCTCCTCCCGCGCGGGCACGATCAGTGAAAAAGTGTGCCGAGCCGGCGCGCGGTCCTCCAGGTTCACGTGGTCAACCCGCTCCGGCCGCTGCCAGCTGTACTGCGCTCGGGCCAGGGTCAGGCCGGCGACGAACAGCATCGCGAGCGACACCGTGCTCCAGCCGACGAGTACCACGCCGTCGCGATGCGGATACAACGCATTGGCCGTCACCACGACTAGCGGTACTGTCGACAAGGCGAGACAGCCTCGAAAGAAACGAAACAGCGGGGTGTCCGCGGTGGATCCGAGGACAAGCCAGTCACAGACCAACGGGTAGGTGAAGGCCACCACCGCCGCGCTCACCAGGGCGGCAAACAGGTGGCGCATGCTGGCCTGGCCGATGACCGTGGCGCCGTGGTCGGTTCTGGCCAGCTCGACGAAAATGAGCCAGCCGACCGTCTCGGTCGAGCCGCGGGCGGCGACGGACCAGAACCAGTTCCCGTTTTGGCGACGCCGGGTGAAATCATGTCCCAGACCCCGCAGGAGAAGTGCCGAAGCTACTGCTGAATACCCGTACGCGGCCCGGTCACCCACGCCGAGAAACCACGCGAACACGACCAGCACCGTGACGCGGACGAACACGCTCGTCCCACCGCCGACCGCGAAACGCAGCCGTCCGGGCAGGCTCTCCAAACGGGCTCGCGGCGACGGTGCTGGAGCAGGCGCATGGATGGAGTTCACAGATTCCTACCTGAATTGTCTAGTAGGCCCGCGGGACACGCAATGTAAACGGCCCGCTCCGGCCGGGATTGGCGAATTCTCACGAAACGGCTACCAGCCGGGGGAGGTCCGCCGCATAATCCGCGACCGTGGTATCGGAAAAGTAGCGAACATGCTCGGTGTTATCGGCACCGTAGCCGGCGACCTGGGCCGCGTGCACCACGTCGTACTGACCGCCCGGCACCTGTTGCGCACTCGCGAGCGGCACGCCAGCGGCCTTTTGGGCAGCAGCAAGCTGTGCTGGTGAACCGGTGAGCCCGATGAATGTGGGATCAAACTGGTTCAACCATCGACGGAGTACTCCCGCGGTGTCCCGGCCGGGGTCGGTCGTAACGAAGACGACCATTATTGCGGAGCCGACGGGCGAGCTCACCAGTTGTTTGGCCGCGGCGATGTCAGCCATTGTCGTCGGGCAGACATCCGGGCAGTTCGTGTAGCCGAAGAACAGCAGTGTGGCCCGGCCAGCCGTTTCCTTCGCGAAGTCGAAGCTCCGGCCGGAGAGGTCGGCCAGGGTGAACGACGGCCGGGGCCGGGAAACCCGCACGGCGGTGCCATGCCAGCCATCCGCCGCCGTCCCAACAACGGATGACGGGCGTGCGGACGATCGCGCCAGCGCCGGTGCGGGCGGCGATGAGCCGGTGTCCGCCGGGTGTGCGGCCGTACCCGTCGACGAGACGGCACACCCGGCGAGACAGCACAATGCCACGGCCACGATCCAGTGACGGGTGGGTCGCCGACGCCCGGAAGGAACATCGAATCGCAGTGGCATTCCGCAGCCTTTCTGGGGTTACCCGGCGCAGACGGTCGTACCGCGGGGCGCCGTATTGCCAGGGCCGGCGAGATGCTTGCTGTCCGTGCCGATCACTTTGAGCGGGCCGAATCCGGCCGCTCGCAGAAAGGCACAGTCGACCGCGTGGCCGCCGGGAGCGGTCTTCGGGACGCAGACACTGGAATTACCCGCCGCGTCCGCGTAATTGTGGTCACACCCGTCCACCCACAGCGTCGCCGGGGAGGGGCGACCATTTCCATGCGGCTGCACCCGACCGCTGAGATCCCGGTTACCTGGGCCCCAGGAATGCTCAACCGCGACCTGGCGGACGTGTCCGCCGGCCGGCATGGCCGAGTTCGGCTCGGTCACCCGCAGGGCGACGAGCAGCCCAGCAGCGACGCATGCCACGGCGGTCATGCCGAGCAGAATTCTTTTTCTGGTCATCCGACATGCACCCACTTAGCCACGGACGGTACCCCGTTCATATCCTGGGCGAACATCATGTAATAGCCGGCTGGCAGCAGGTTGGGATTGTCCGGCACTGTCACGCTGACATCCTGGCCCGTTCCGGACAGCGGCAGGTCGACACTGCGCTGGTTCGGGTCGGACTGATGGGTCACCGACGCTGGGCGGATCAGTGTGACGCGACCGATGTTCCCGCTCACTGTCAGCTTCTGCGCCGACCCGTAGTCGAACTGGTCGGCAGCGTTGGAAATTGTCGGGCGATCCCTGGACATGTACCAAGGGGAGTAGATCGAAATACCCAGATCGAATTCGCCGGTAGCCGGATTGTTCCCGATCGTCGCCACCCGGCCGTCCGGCAGCAGGAACGCCTCCGAGTGGTACATCCGATCGGCCGGGTCCGCCGGCAGCGACGTGAACGCGTTGGCCGCTGGGTCGTAGATGGACGCCTCGTGCACGGCGAACTCGGGATAGTTGTGCTTCGCGCCGCCGGTCTCGAACACCTTGCCGTCGGGCAGAATGACGGCGCTCACGTACATCTTGGCCGCCGGCAGGTCCGGCCCGGCCGTCCACTGTGGATCATCCTTGCTGAGATCGATGATGTCCGTGTGGTTCGTCGGGTCCAGGTCACTGTAGGAGTTGCCGCCGCCGAAGTTCGCAACCTTCTGGGCCTGCGCCGGCGGCAGCAGAACCGTGGCGCCCTGATCCCGGAAGTCGATATCCCGCAGCCCCGGGACATCGGTGATTGTTCCAGTGTCGACATCGTAGATCTCCGACCCGGAGGTGTTCGGGAGCGCGTTGCCGAAGGTGTGCGTACCGCCGTAGAAGAGCCGGCCGTCCGACATCAGCACCATGGTCGGATAGAGACCCCAGTAGAAATACGTCTGCGGCACGTTGTTGAAGGGCTTCCACTGGCCTTTCTTGGAGTCGAACATCTCGACCGAGACGTTTCCGGATCCGTTCTCGTTGAGCCCGCCGGTGGCGAACACGTCACCGTTACCGAGGTTCACTAGGGAGGGGTACCAGTGCCCGCCCCCCGGCGTGTCATTTGTCTTGGTATAGGTACCGGCCACCGGGTCAAAGATGTAGCTGCTCGCGAGACCCTTGTAGTTGGTTGTGGGTGTCGGGTACGCGAGTGTGCCGCCGGCCAGCAGGATTCGTCCGTCAGCCAGCTGGGTGTGCCCGACGCAGAACAGGTCCTCTTGCGTGGGAACATCGGCGAACTCACCGGTTGACGGGTTCCAGACCTTGGAGACGAACTGGTTCTTCGCGGCCGCTGCCCCGTTGTTACCAGATCCGGCAACAAGCAGAACGTTCCCTGTACGCAGCACGGTGGCATGCACCGAACGCACCGGGGAGTCGTACGGCAGGGTCTGCCAGGAGCCCTGGCAGTCGCCCGTGCAACCACCCGGTGGCGGTGGTGGCAGGTCCCCCGCGGCTCCCCCACCGGTGTAACCGGCCCGCACAAGCCCGCTGCCACCGCCCTGGTAGTACTCGACGCTGACCACGTGTTTCCCGGCGGTGACGGGCACGGTCGCCGTGTAGGTCGTCGGCCCCTGGTCCTGCCATTGGTTGATGGCAAGCGTGCCGTCGACGTAGACGCGCACGCCATCGTCAGCCGTCACCGTGAGCGTGCTGTTCCCAGCTCGGAACTGGTCAGTCCGGCTCCAGCGCGCGGAGAAGTTGTACGCTCCGATGCCGTCCACCCCCGGCCCCTTCTCACCGAAATCGTGGCTGAGCGTGCCCTCACAGCGTTCGGCCTTCGGCGCTCCCGACAAGATTCTGTTGGGGAAGTAGGACGCGGCCCACTGGGTGGACAGGCAGGTCAGCGACGAAGGCGGAGCCGCGGCGGCGTACGACACCCGCGCAACCGCACCACCGCCGTGTTCGAAGTACTCGACCTTGACCGTATGGTCGCCCGCCGTGACCGTCGGGCTGGCGGTGAAAGTGGTCGGCCCCTGGTCCCGCCACTGGTCGATCACCAATGTGTCATCGACATAGACCCGAATACCGTCGTCAGCTTCGGCGGTGAACGTGACGGTCCCGGCCGCAAACTTCTCGGTCCGGACCCACCGGACCGAGAAGTTGTCCGCATTGATACCGGGGACGTCCGGTGCACCGTTCCCCCAGTCATGGCTGATGGCATCCTCGCACCGCCCGCGCGGGGTACCCGTGAGGGTGATTCCGGAGAAATACGAAGCCGTCCACTGGGTGGGCGCACAGGTCGGTGGGGGCGGCACCGGTGGTGCGTAACTGAACTGAGCGACAGCGCCTCCAGCGTTCTGGTAGTACTCCACGACAATCGTGTGCTCACCGGCGGTCACCGAGGGGTTCGCGGTGTAGGTGGTCGGTCCCTGGTCCTTCCACCCGGTTATGACAGTGGCGCCGTCCAGGAGTACCCGGATTCCGTCGTCAGCGGTCGCGGTGAAGCCGTACTCACCCGAATCCAGATAGAGCGTCCGGCTCCACCGGACCGAATAGCCGGACCCGCCGAGGCCACCGATCCCGGGGCCCGTCTCCCCCCAGTCAAAACTGATGTCGCGGTCACAACGCGAACCCGCTGCCGGCCCGGACAGCGTCATGTTGGCGAAGTAGTCGGCGGCCCATTGTGTGTCCGGGCAGGTGACCGCCTTCGCCGTGCCTGGGTCGACGACGGCTAGCACAGCGAACTGGATGGAGAGGATAGCGAGGAGCCCAGTCAGGACACGCCGGTGCCCCAACCTCCGGCGTCTTCCCCTAAACATTTCCGTTGCTCCTGACCGAAATTTTTCGCCGGATCATTCCTAAGCCTCCCCGGCGGTGCCGGCTGCCGACCGTCGAGGCCCGCGGAAAAAACTCCGCGCCGTACGCCTATGCTCGCTGTAGACAATCCGGTCGACCAACACGTAACGAACACTGACAACGATTGCCAAAGTAGCGAGAGTGGCTACCCCGATACTTGTATGCCAACGGTCCACAAAAATTCCGAGCAGCGGCAGACGGACGACGAGATCGACGTTGTTCAACAAGGCGAACGACACGTACCGTCGAATCATTGACTGTTTTCCGCGCTCCCAGACAAACAGGTCACAACCGGCGAAGTTCCACAGGATGGCAACCTGTGTAGCGATCACCGCGGCTGGCAGATAATGCATTCCAGCGTGGTGCAGAAGCGCGGTTCCAAAAACATTCGGCAATATCCCGGAGACACCTACGAGCACAAACCGTGCCGCCCGTGGCAGCCGGAGCGACAAGAGCAGCCGCATAAAGCGGACGCCCTCCGACGCCGAAGCGTTCGATGTTCCGGCATGACGTTCACCGAATACATAACCGACCTCGACGACCCGCAACCGGCCGGCCCGGACCAGCAGCTCAAGCAGGATCTTGTACCCGTCCGGACGGAGCTGGTCGAGGTCCAGCGCCGCGATGCGGACGAGGAAGAACCCGCTCATGACGTCCGACACACCACGCAGGCGCAGCGGGAAAAGTATGCGGGACAGCAGGTTCGCGCCGGATGACACAAGTCGGCGGCCACTGTTCGCCAAGCCCGGGGCACTACCGCCGTTGGCGTACCGGCTACCGATAACAACATCGACATCTCCCGCGCCAGCCGCGGCAAAAAGTTCGGGAATCACCTCCGGTGGATGCTGCAGATCACCATCGATGATCACAGCATAGTCGGCGCGGCATAGTCGAATGCCTTCGGTAACAGCTCCGCCAAGTCCGCCTACCCGGTAGGGCGCGGGACGGTGATGGATACGGACCCGTATTCGGACCGAACCACGGAGCGCATTTATGATCTCCGGTGTGGCATCGTCCGAATCGTCGACAAAGATAATCTCGCTGGGCAGATCGGCCAGCGCGGCGTCAAGCCGGCGCAGGAGCGCCTCGATATTCGCGGCCTCGTTCCGAGTCGGCACTACCACCGACACCATTACTTGCTCGTCCAGTCGGTGGCCGGTCACGGCTGTGGTGCGCATGCTCGAAAGCACCGCCGAGGAAGCTCGTGGCCGCGGCACCAGGTCTACCAGCTGCGCATCGAAAATGCGCTCGTCAGGCATGCTCATCCGCTGGTCTCCCCCCGTTCGGGACGGCGGCCGACGCGGCAACCGTCCACTGGGTACGTCAGATGCCATGACCGGGATTTCCCGGCCTGGCAGGTCAGCTGTTGTCGCGCTCCTTTGCTGTTCACCGGCTTCACCCGGGCCCCCAAACGCGCTCCCGGGACTCCCGCCGGAAAAACCCAGCACAAAACCAGCATGCTCGGTGTCGGCGGCCAGTCTCCCGAAATCCGCGCCAGGCGGATCCGGTCCACCGCGAATACTGTCGCCGAAGAGATCAGGTCAGGCGGGAAGTACCCACCTCGATAAGTTTCCGACCCAGCCGGATCAGAACGAAAACAGCTCGGCTGACAGGCATCCGACAGGTTGGTTTCAGTAAGAAGTCGGGACAAGAACTACGAATATGGCTCCCCGGATCAACTCCGCTGATGGGCTCGCGGCCCGAAGGTGCAAGGTGGGCCAAAGGTGGCGCGATCATCCTCTTTCGCGCCACCGGCGGCCCGAAGGTGCAAGGTGGGCCAAAGGTGGCGCGATCATCCTCTTTCGCGCCACCGGCGGCCCGAAGGTGCAAGGTGCAAATCGTTCCGGTGTGCAGCGAACGTACCAGGAGCTGATCGAGGCCATGGGCAGCCGAGATGTTACCCACACGTATCGGTTGGTTTTCATCGCTGATGATCACGTCGCGAAATCGACCAATACTACCGTCAGTAATGCGCTGACGTGCGAAAACTACTTAGCGTCATCAAAACGGATTCGCCAACCGGATGCTGTTTACAAGCTATGAACCGCGCCACAGACATCCTTACCGGGGCCTGTGTTTGGCCTTCCGTTGTGCCTGAAGTTATGAGTGACATATATGCGACAGCGCGAGGCTTCGATGCGCTACGGCACTGCTTGGATGCCCGGCTCCGCCGGCCTGCTCACCCTGGTGCGTAATGTCACGCCAGCACAGATTCGAAACACGCCCTAACACGGTCGGCAGCCTGGAACCGCCGGTCAGCCACCGGCCGCGCGATCCTGTCCGTCCGCGTCGCCGGTGGGCACCAACACTCCCGGCAGCCTTGGAAGGACATAGAAAGGACCGCTCGCGGGACGGGGCCATTTCTGTCATCGGCTGCCGGGAGGCGTAGCGGTCATCTGGCTGCGGGCAATACACCATATTTGTCGATCCCGGACCGCACCAGCGAGAGCGCGGTCGGGTCGGCGGCGAGATTCACCTGGTCCATAAAACTGAGCGCGAACAGGCCCATGGATGTCGCCTGCCGAATATAGGCGTCGGTGAACAAGGTTCTCAGATCGGCGGTCCACGTTTTCTGAGAACCGTTGTCCGGCTTGAAGTGAGCCACCATGACGGGACCGTACTGCCCAAGCATCCGAGTCATGTCCAGGATGTCCTGGCTGTTCGAGTCCGACTGCATTGCCTGGAAGCTCTGGAAGTCAGACTGGCGCATCACGTCCGCGAAGTAGGGGAACATCGACCGGCCGCCGCCCGTACTCGGGTCGTCGTAACGGGCCTGCCAGCCTCCCCAGCCCAAGGAGACCTTGGCGTTCGGAGCCACCGAGTGGAAGATGGACATTGCCGCCAGGTATTTGTCCTTGAGGGCAAGGTAGTAGTTCGTCACCTCCGGGCTCGGCGCCCAGGCGTTGGTCTGGCAGGCGTAGGTCTGGAACTCCGTGAACAGCGTGACATAGAGCGGTGGACCACCGGCCGTGCCCTTGAAGATATCAGCAAGCTGGCGGGCGTCATCGAGAAAAGCTGTGGACAGCGGGTAGTCGCGGCCACAGGCCGGGCCATGGGAGGTCTGGTTGGTACCGACCTTGCCGGTTCCGTCAAGCCAGACCACGAGATGAATCGAACGGCCGGACGCATAGGTCTGCGGAATTCGATTGCTCGCCCAATCTCGGAGGAATCCGAGGTCGCTGGGCGAGTTGTACCAGGTGGTGAACATTCCGAGCCCGGCCGCGATGGGTGACGCCGCGTCGCTGTCCAGAGCCGGTCCGAGGCCGAAAAGAAGCTTTCCGGAGCTGTTCGCGGTGGGTGGCGAGGCGAGCGGGGCTGACGGCGGCGATACGAGGCTCGGCGGGATCCCCGGGGACGTGGTCACCCGCATGGCCGGCGACGCTGTCGATGCCGGTGGCGCCGAAGACGCCTCACCGACCGCCGGGCCGGTCCCGGGCCGCCCGTTGCTGCCCGCGGCCGACGCCAGGGCGACCGGTAGAGTGGATGATGACGCCGACGCACCCGCGGCTGGCTGGGAGACGGCCCGCGTCGGGGGCTGGCAACCGGCTAAACCGAGGAAGGCCGCGGTCACGAGTGACATGAAGCCGACAGTCGCGGGGCCGGTACGAGCAAGCTTTGCGGTCACAAGCAGGTCCCGTCTGATCGAGATCAGTGGGCACAGCCTACGGGGCTGCCCTCAGGAGGCATCAACCGGATGCCCCATAGGCTGAATTAATGCCACAAAGTAACCGAGCCGGCGATGGCGGCGACCGTGTCATCCCGTCCGTTGCAGGATCTTGCCATAGCCATCCGCATAGCTGACGTCGAGCTCGTGCGAGACGCGGAGAAGGACGGGACCGCGCACGTAGATGTACTCGGCCTTCGCCGGGTCCACAGCCTGCGACATGAGGAAACGCTGTCGCTGCTGAGCGTCGGCGGGAGTGCGGAAGACCTCCACGCAACCGCCCAGCCAGACGCTTCCCGGGTTCGTGTCCGGCAGCCCGTCGCGGGGTACCCGGCTGTCGACGAAGGCTGCCTTGGAGATGTAGCCACTCGATTGACCGAAAAGATGGTCACTGTCCGTCGCAGCCGTATAGACAATGCTCGATGTCACCGGAAGCCCAGAAGCCTTGAGCTGAGCGATCAGCTCCGACGCGCTGAGGTCGCCTGGTGTGCCCGGCTGCGCGGGAGCGATCTGGGGGTCGGCAGGCAGCGTGGGGGCGGACTGGCCCGCCCCGGCGATCGCCCCCGCGGCGGGCGAGGCTACCGTGCCCGCGACAGTCGCTGCCGTACCGGTCATGGCGCTGCCGCCGCCCGAAGCACGACCTGACGAGCACGCGGCCACGAGCAGCGTGCACATAATGACCACTCTCACTGTCTTCGACACCGAACTCCCCATGGCCGTGTCTCGCGTCGTCATGTCCTGGAATGGTGGGCCGGACTGAATCGGCCATCGGCTCCGCCCGCCGTCAGGCCCCGGTCCATCCGGCCGTGCTGATCCGATCTGTTGGCCGGATCAGCACGGCCACTGTCGGGATGGATGTCAGGCGTCCCCGGGCCCGCAGGCCGTGCCGTCCCCGTTCGTGTCCAGCTTCAGTTGATCGCGCTTGTTCACCGGTATCGGGCCCAGGCCGTGCTGCCGCAGCCACTGGCAGCGGTCATGAGTGCCCGGTGGGAAGTTCACCGGGACGCACTGGGTCGGCAGCCCATAGTGGTGATCACACCCATCGACGTACTCGCTGGTAAGCCTGACCGCCGGTACCGGGGTCACCCGCTGATCGCTCGTTGTTGGCAACAAGCCCGGAGCCGGCGCCGGCGAACCCGTGATCGTCACCCCGGGGCTGGCGGATACGGCGCCGCCAGGGGCCGTGCCGGCACCCGGACTGGCGGTGGCCACATATGGGGACGTGGCCGCCGCCGGCCTGGGTGTCGCGGCGCTGGAAACTCCCGTATCGGTGTTTCCCACCACCGTCACCGCGACGGCGAGGAACACCGCGACCATACTCCGCCTGAGGACACGGTCGAGTCTTCCCGGTTCATCGGCCATGAGGGCTCTGCTCCTTCCGGTAGCCCGTCTCATCCCACATGCACCCAGCGAGCGACCGACGGAATGTTGTTGGCATCGGTGACGAACAACATGTAATCGCCGGGCGGGGCAATGTTTGCGTTGGCGGTGAGCGTCACTGTCAGCTGACCGTCGTTGTTGACGGTTATGGGGAGGTCCACCGAACGCTGGTTCGGGTCCGACGAGTGCGTTACCGCCGCCGGCCGGATCAGCTGCGCGGACTTGATGACGACGTTGGACGTCGTGCCCACCGACTGGGTCGAACCATAGGCCCACGTGGCCGCCGCCGCCGTGATCGTCGGTCGGATCCCGTTCAACAGGTAAGGTGGCGTGTAGATTGAGATCCGCATGTCGAAGGAACCGTCACCCGGATTGTTCCCGATCGCGAGAACATGGCCGTCCGGCAGCAGCAGTGCCGACGAATGGTACGTCCTCGGAATCGGGTCGGTGGCCATCGGTGTGAAGCTGTTCGCGACCGGATCGTACATCGACGCCTCGTACACCGGGTCGGCCCGATTATGTAGGCCGCCACCGGTCTCGAACACCTTCCCATCCGGGAGGATGACCGCGGAGACGTACATCTTGCCGGTCGGCAGGTTCGCACCAGGAACATAGGCCGGATTCGCCTTGGACAGATCGATGAGATCCATCGTGTTGTTCGCGTCAACGTTGGTCTCGATGTTTCCCCCGCCGAAGGTGGCGACGCGTTGGGCCTGCGCCGGTGGCAGCAGAACCGACATCGACTGGTCCCGCTGATCTTTCAGCCGGAGTCCGGGCACATCGGTCACCTGACCGGTGTCAACGTTGTAAAGATTAGCCCCGGGGCCACCGTTGACGTTGTTGCCGAACACGTGTGATCCGGTGTAGAACAACCGGCCGTCCTGCAGAAGAATCATTGCTGGGTACAGCCCCCAGAAACGGTAGGTCTGGGTCGGCCGCGGCTTGTTCCACTGTCCGCTGGCACTGTAGAAGCGCTCGACCTCGACTGAACCGTTGCCGTTCTCGTCCAGCCCGCCGAGCGAGATCACGTCACCGTTACCGAGCTCCGTGGCGGACGGATACCAGTGACCCGTGTTGAGATCGTTCACCCGCACGTACTGATTCGTCGTCGGATCGAAGGTATAGGAGGACTTGATGCCTTCGTAGCCGTGGTCCGCGGTCGGGTACGCCTTGTTCCCACCCATCACCAGCAGTCGACCGTCGGTAAGCTGGACGTGACCGGTACAGAAGAAGTCATCAGGAGTGGAGACATTGGCGAAGGCGCCCGTGGTGGGATTCCACACCGACGTCTTGAAGGTACCGGCCGCGAACTGGTTAGGGTCATTACCCGACCCCGCGATGAGCAGCACGTTACCATTCTTGAGAAGTGCGGCATGGATGGCCCGGACAGGTGACTGGTAGCTGAGCACCTGCCATGAGCCCTTGGTGCACGCATCACCCGCCGTGCAGGTGGAGTGTTCGATC
>NZ_CAKJTO010000006.1:80987-81481 GCF_917627405.1 Protofrankia sp. Cj5 | reverse complement strand
GACTCCCCGGCGCAACCCCTTCCGCCGCACGATCCACGATACGTGGGGCGGCCACGGGAAACGGGATGGCCCCGGAGAGGATCTCGTCGGGAGTATTCCCTGATGCCGGCTGATCGCGTCCGTCTCTGTGTCGGTGCCCGCGAGGATCTGCCCCCGCTCGTATACTGAGCGAAGCCCCGTCGGCTCACGAGCGTGGTTTGTCGTCAAGCGCGGTGAAAGACGGGGGCTGGGGCCTCCGGGCGCCGCGACGCGAATGGGGAACATTCCACGTCTGGGCGCGGCCAGGGCGTCGTATATGGCCCCGTGCCCACGCCGGTGCACCCCGTTCAACGACAGTTCCGGCAGGGGGACACCATCGGTCTGTCACTTGCACAACACCGCGTCGCACAGCTCGAACAGGGTATCGCCTCGCCGAGGCAGACAGCGGCCCGGCAGACCACATCCCTGCTACGCGCGCCGCAGGCCCGAGGTTAAGAGCGCCCGAGGATAGGACC
>NZ_CAKJTO010000006.1:22190-80781 GCF_917627405.1 Protofrankia sp. Cj5 | reverse complement strand
TCAGTCGGCTCCCAGCACCAGGGCGCCTTCCTCCGCAGCCTTGCCGGATCGGGCGCGGATGAGCCGCTCACTGATCGAACGCCTTATCCTCGGGCGCTCTAAAAATCAGGCCTACAGGGAGCGGCTGTAGGCGTCGAAGGCGCGGGTCGCGAGTTTCCCGGCTATCGCGGCGAGCCCGGTGAGGCAGCAGAGGTAGATGCTGACCGCCAGCCAGTCCGGGTCGGTCGAGCCGGCCTCGCGGGCGGCGCTGACCGCCCAGTCCACCGGGTTGACCCGCGCGATGGTCTTCATCCAGCCCGGCATGAGGTTCCGTGCCATGATTGCCGATGACATGAACGTCAACGGCAGGATGGCGAAGTTCACCGCCGCGATCAGGACGTCCTCCTTCCGCACGAGCAGGGCCAGCGCGTTCGAGCAGGCCGCGACCGTGACCGCGACCAGCGACGCGGCTGTGAGCAGGACGGCCGGGCCGACCAGGCCGTTGCGGTAGTGGGTCCCGACGGCCCAGCCGAGCAGCATGATGATGACCGACTGGATGGTGGTGACCACCACCTGGTAGACAAGCGCGCTACTGATCAGCGCGGATCGCCGGACCGGTGACGTGAGCATCCGGTCCATGACCCCGCGATCGATGTCGACGATGACCCGCATGCCGGACCAGCCGGCTGAGAACAGAGCGCTCATCACCACGACGCCGGCAGTCAGGAAATCGAAGTAGGATCCGCTGCCGAAGCCGGGAACATCGACGACCCGGCGGAACAGCGAACCGAACAGGGGCAGCCAGACCACGGCCTGCACGATCGTGATCGCCAGGTAGGCGGGCTGGCGAACCAGCGCACGCAGCTGCCGCACAGTCAGCCAGCGCAGCTGGCTGCCGGCGGACGCCGCGTACTCCGTTGCGGGCGACGGCGCCGGCCGGGAACCTGAAGCATCCACCCCACGGCCGGGGCGGAGCGTGCTGTCCATGGCAGCCGCCCCGGTGACCGCGTTGCCAGACCAGGTGGTGGTGCCGGTGCCGCCTGACATCACGCCACCTCCTTTTTGCGCGCGACGCCCTGTTCCCGGCCGTTCGTGTCGTCGGTACCAGCACCAGTACCAGCACCGACGCCGGCCGGGCGCGGGCCGGTCCCGGCGGTGGCCCTGAACCGGTGGCCGACATGGCGCAGGTAGACGTCATCCAGTGATGGTCTGGCGATCGTCGCCGCGATGACCGTGGTGTCCACCTGTTCGAGAGCGGCGAACACGGCGGGCAGGGACGACGCGCCGTTGGTCACCCGGCTGTGGACCTCGCGACCGTCCAGCGTGGTCTCGGTGACCCCGGGAATCCCGTTGAGGGCCATGGTGATGCCCTCCGCGAGAGCGGCGTCGGGAACGGTCGCGAGTTCCAGGCGGACGGCGTCTCCCCGCAGTTCGCTCTTGAGTTCGTCCGGGCTGCCTTCGACAAGGATGCGGCCGCCGTCGATGATGGCGACCCTGGACGCGAGCCGGTCCGCCTCCTCCAGGTAGTGGGTGGTCAGCATGATTGTCAGGCCGTCCGCCGCGAGTGAACCGATTTCGTCCCACATCTGCATGCGTGCGTGCGGGTCGAGCCCGGTGGTGGGTTCGTCGAGGAACAGCACGCTGGGCCGGTGCACCAGCCCGACGGCCACGTCGAGCTTCCGGAGCATGCCGCCGGAGTAGGTGCGCGCTGGGCGGTCGGCGGCCTGGGCCAGCTCGAACCGGTCGAGCAGGTCGGTGACCCGGGTGGCCAGTTCGGCGCGGGCAAGCCCGTGCAGGTGGGCCGCGAGCGCGATGTTCTCCCGTCCGGTCGCTTCCAGGTCGATGCCGGAACGCTGCGTGACAACACCGATCCCCTGTCGCACCTGGCCGGGATGGGCGAGGACATCGATCCCGGCCACCGTGGCCCCGCCGGAGTCAGGACGCGAGAGCGTGGTGAGGATTTTCACCGTGGTGGACTTGCCGGCCCCGTTCGGTCCCAACAGGCCGAATACCGTGCCCGGGGCGACCTGGAAGCTGAGACGGTCCAGCGCCCGGACGCCACCTCGGTAGTGCTTGACCAGGTCGGACGCCTGGATCGCACAATGCCCGCCGGAGCCCACGAACATGGCTGTCGCCGTGGGGATGGCTGTCGCGGGCATGGACATGGACATGGACGCGACCGGGCCAGGCGCCTGGAGCAGCTGCGTGGTGGAGCTGCCGGTCGGTCGCGCGGCTTGCGCTGGAGCCGGGTCTGAGGTCATCGGTCCCCCTGAACTTCCTGAACCTGTGGGATGACGGGCGACAGAACGTGGTTCGTTGTTCACGTGATCGGTCTCCGGCTTCGATCGTGCGGGCCGGGCGTTCCAGCGGCGTCCCCGGGCGCGGCGGACGGCGCTGGCGGTGCCGGTTGTTCCCAGGCCGGCCAGGGGCTGGCGCCGGCCGGGCCGGCCTGCGCGGCGATGGCTCGTTCGGTCGTGTTCAGGACTGCGTCGGCCGCGGATCCCGTGTGGCCGCCAGCCCGCAGCGCCCGGACGACGACGTCGCGGATTCGGTCCGGTTCGGTCTCGCGAGTGTGGATGGCATCCCATATGTGGATGCCATCCAGTGTCCGTTCGGAGATCATCTTGATGAGCTCGTCCACGTAGCGGAGCTCGGCCTGGGCCAGCGCGCTGACGAACCCGGTTTCCAGCATGAACAATCGGGGCAGGCCTTCGCGGACGGTGAGGGCCTGCCCCGCGCGGGCGTGCTCGATCTGGAGCATGAGCCGGCTGCGGCGTTCGGTGAGCAGCCGGACGGCGTCTTCTGGCGTGAGCACGGCCAGCATGGACAGCGCCGCCTCGAAGCGCAGGTACTCCTTCGCGGGTGTGCTGACAAGCTCGGACATCCAGTCGTAGAGCTCGGTTCGACCAGCGGTGGTGATCTCGTAGATGGTCCGCTCGGGCCGCCGGCCTTCGCGAACGGTCTCCCGTGCCCTGATGTAGCCGCCACGGGCCAGCGACTCCACCACGGTGTAAAGCGAGCCGTAGGTCAGCTTGATGCTGTTTTCCTTGTGGCGCTCACGCATCGTAGTTGACATTTCGTACGGATGCATGGGCCGTTCGTTGAGCAGCGCAAGCACAGCCAGTGCCAACATGTTTGCCGGCCGTTGATGTGCCATGCTCCCACCACCTCGGCTCCGATTACTCGGAAGCGAGTATCCGAGGCGCGAGCGCTGGCTGTCAATCGGGCAGGTGGCTGCTTGGAGCGGCTGGCGGTGGTCAGCAGCGCTGGCTGGTACACGGAAAAAATGTGGATCATTGATGATGGCCGTGGGCCGTGGGCCGTGGGCCGTGGGCCGTGGGCCGTGGGCCGTGGGCCGTGGCGCCGGTGCGGCGTGTTCGCTGGACCCGGCGGCGGACTCTCGGAATGCTCACAGGCGCGGGCCAGGTGCATCAGCCGAAAGCCGTGGACGCGATCCCTGTCTCGAGTGGCAACAACCGGACACACCGGCCGTCTGGCGCGCTACGCCGAGCGCCGCACGGCTGGCTGCGTCATGCTCACAGATGCGTCGTGACACAGCCGGTGCGGGTGGGCTCGGCGGTGCGCCCGCACCGGCTTCTGACCACCGGGCTGGTTGGCGTTTCCGTACACCGAGCCGCCGCCGGTGGGCGGCTGGGTTATCCCCCGCCCACCGGCGGCTCCCTCCCAACAATCATCAATGGTCGGAGTGCGGGCACATCGTGCGGCGGCGCGGTGCGGACCTGCGAGGATCGGTGGTATGCCAGTCGGATCCGAGGCTCCGGCCTCCCAGGAGTTGTTCCGCCGCGCGCAGCGGGTCATCCCAGGTGGGGTCAACTCACCGGTCCGGGCGTTTCAGGCTGTTGGCGGCACACCGCGCTTCATGGTGTCCGGGGATGGCGCATACCTCACTGACGCGGACGGTCGCAGGTATGTCGACCTGGTCTGCTCGTGGGGGCCGATGATTCTTGGTCATGCCCACCCGGCGGTCGTCGAGGCGCTGCGGGCGGCGGCGGCACGTGGTACGAGCTACGGCACGCCGAGCCCGGGTGAGGTCGAGCTGGCCGAAGAGATCGTGTCAAGAGTGGCCCCGGTCGAGCAGGTCCGGTTGGTCAACTCCGGGACCGAGGCCACCATGAGCGCGCTGCGGCTCGCGCGGGGTTTCACCCGACGTTCGAAGATCATAAAGTTTGCCGGCTGCTACCATGGTCATGTCGACGCCCTGCTCGCCGCGGCTGGTTCGGGAGTGACGACCCTCGGCCTGCCGGAAACACCGGGCGTGACTGCCGCCACCACAGCGGAAACGATCGTCGTGCCCTACAACGACCTGGGCGCCGTCGAGGCGGCATTCATCCGGTATCCTGACGAGATCGCCGCTGTCATCACCGAAGCCGCCGCCGCCAACATGGGAGTTGTCCCGCCGCTGCCGGGTTTCAACGCCGGAGTGCGTCGGCTTTGTGACACCTACGGGGCATTGTTCATCCTGGATGAGGTGATGACCGGTTTTCGGGTCGGGCCGGCCGGCTGGTGGGGGGCGGAAGGCGCCGTCGAGGGATGGGCGCCGGATCTGTTCACCTTCGGCAAGGTCATGGGCGGTGGGCTGCCCGCGGCGGCCTTCGGCGGCCGGGGTGAGGTGATGGCCCAGCTCGCCCCGGCCGGACCCGTTTATCAGGCCGGGACGCTGTCGGGCAACCCGCTGGCGGTTGCCGCGGGTCTGGCCACGCTGCGAGCCTGCGGCCCGGAGGTGTACACGACGGTTGACACGCGCGCCGGTGATGTTGCCGGCATCGTGTCGACAGCGCTGACCGAGCAGGGCGTGCCGCACCTGCCCAGCAGCGCCGGTTCGCTGTTCAGCGTGTTCTTCACCGACGCGCCGTCCGTCATCGACTACACCGGGGCGCGGACCCAGTCGAGCGCCCGCTACGCGGCGTTCTTCCATGCGATGCTGGACGCCGGGGTGTACCTGCCGCCGTCCGCTTATGAGGCGTGGTTCGTCTCGGCGGCACACGATGACGCCGCTGTCGAGCGGATCGCCAACGCCGCGCCGGCGGCGGCGCGGGCCGCGGCCGGCGTCCCTGAGCCGGTGCCGGCAACAAGCGCTGGAGGGCCGCGCTCATGACGCGGACGGGCACTGACACCGCTGACACCGCTGACACCGCTGACAGCACTGACACCCCGCTGACGACCATCCACCTTGTCCGTCATGGTGAGGTCTTCAATCCCCAGAAGATCCTTTATGGCAGGCTGCCCGGGTTCGTGCTGTCCGAAGCCGGCGCGCGCCAGGCCAAGGTGACCGCGGAGTTTCTTGCTGATCGTGACATCGCTGTTGTTGTCGCCAGCCCGCTGGAGCGGGCGAGACAGACCGCCGCGCCGATTGCCGCCGCCAGCGGTGTCGCAGTCGAGGTCGACCCACGCCTCATCGAGAGTCGCAACGTCTTCGAGGGCAAGCCGTTCGAGGCCGGGCCGGCCCTTGTCCGCTACCCACGGATGTGGAAAATTCTGATCAATCCGTTCGAGCCGTCCTGGGGGGAGCCTTACACTGAGATCGCTGGACGGATGCTCGCCGCCGTCGCCGAGTGGCGTGCGGCCTTCCCCGGCCGGGAGGTGGTCCTGGTCAGCCACCAGCTACCTGTGTGGACGACCCGCCGCGCGCTGGAGGGCAGCAGGCTCTGGCACCGTCCGGACCGTCGCCAGTGCGCGCTCGCCAGTGTGACGTCGGCGGTGTACTCCGGCGATCGGCTGGTGCGGGTCGACTATGCCGAGCCGAACGGCCCGACCGTCAACCAGGCCGGTTCTGTCGGTGCCTGACCTGCCCGTGGGCCTTCGCGGCTGTCCTCGGACGCTCCGGCAACAGGGGATGCGGCGTCGCGGGGCCAGGGCACGCGCCTCGCGCCATCGCTCCCCATCCATCGCGATCCATCGCCGCGCGACGCACGTCGGTTGCCACCCACCACCTCCGGCGGCTCCCCGGGCTGCCTCGCGACGCACGCATCCCAACCCCGTTCCTTGATTTGATCGGGTTGGGGACATCGGGGGGCCGGGCAGCGGCGGCGCCCGCAACCTACGCTTGGGGCCGAGTTCTACAGTGGGTCGTAGGTGAGACCGGGTCCGATGCGTGTGACGGGAGTGAGTGTGAACGGGCGGCGGAGCGTGACAGCGGCATCGGGGATGCCTGCCGCCTGGGCCGGGCGGGCGCGGTGGCCGGGTCCGCGTCCACGTCCACGTCAACATGCGTCGCTGGTCATCACCGGTGCGCTGTGCGCGCTGCTCTGTGTGGTGACTGGCTGTTCCAGCGGGACCGACAGCGTGGATCAGGCTGCTGGTGGTGGGTTCGGTTTTGTCCAGCAGGCGTCCAACTCCGACTTCGTCCCGGTCGAGAACCGGACGCCGGCCCCGATCCTCACCGGGCCGACCGTGACCGGTCCCGAGCTGGACCTCACCAGCTACCGCGGGCGGATCATCGTCGTGAACTTCTGGGCGTCGTGGTGCGCGCCCTGCCGCGCGGAAACGCCCGGTCTGGTCACGATGGCCGCCGACAATCCACAGGTGGCCTTCGTCGGTGTGAACGAGAAGGACAACCTCTCCGCGGCGAAGGCGTTCATCCGTGACAATGGGGTGAACTATCCCAGCATCATCGACCGGATCGGCACGCTCGCCGCGCGCTGGCCGGTGCCGCCCGGCCTGCCGTCCACCTTCGTGCTGGACGCCAAGGGCCGGCTCGCGGCCCGGTTCACTGGTGGAGTGCTCCCGGATGAGCTGATGCCCATGCTCACCAGGCTGCGGGCGGAGACGTGAGCGTCGCGTCGTTCGTCACCGATGGACCGCTGCTGCTCGCTGTGCCGGTCGCCGCAGCGGCCGGGCTGCTGTCGTTCCTGTCCCCGTGCGTGCTGCCGTTGGTGCCCGGATACCTGTCGTTCGTCACCGGGTTGTCGGGCGAGGATCTCGCGATCGGCCCGGCGCCTGGCACCGGCCGGGCAACCGCCTTGGCCGCCCTGGCGGTGCCGGGTGTGCCGGGTGTGCCAGCCGGGCCGGCGGCGGCCGGCGCTCCGGGGGCCCCGCTCGAGGTCGCGGCCCCGCCCCGGGCCTGGTCTCGGTTGCGATCACGCCGCCGGGCGGGCCGGGTCACCGTCGGAACCGGCCTGTTCATCGCCGGTTTCACCGCCGTCTTCGTCAGCTACGGCGCCGCCTTCGGCGGGCTGGGGCGATGGCTGACCCTGCACCAGGTAGGCGTCAGCCAGATCCTCGGCGTGGTGACCATCGTCATGGGGCTGGCGTTCGCCGGTGTTTTCGCGCGGGTCCCGCTGGCCAACCGGGAATGGCGCATCCACCGCCTGCCCGCCCCGGGCCTGCTCGGCGCGCCGCTGCTCGGAGTCCTGTTCGGGGTCGGCTGGACGCCGTGTCTCGGGCCGACTCTCACCGCGGTGCTGGGCCTGGCCGTACAGAGCGCGACCGCCGGCCGAGGCGCGCTGCTGTCCGCCGTCTATTGCCTGGGGCTGGGGATACCCTTCCTGATCGTGGGCCTGGCTTTCCGGCGGGTCGCTGGTGCGCTGGCCGCGGTGCGCAGGCACGCGCGGACGCTTACCCTCTTCGGTGGCGTCCTGCTCGTCGGCGTCGGGCTCCTCCAGCTCACCGGCGCCTGGGCTGATCTGATCGCGGCTGTCCGCCCCTACGCGCCGGGTTTCGGGGAGACTCCGCTGTGAGCCAGCCGACGGCGCCCACGACCGTGCCTGACGATGTGCGTGCGCAGGCATCGCCACCGCCGTCTCAAGCGTCGGGCGGGCCGGATGCTGCCGCGCTGGATGCTGTCGGGCCGGATGTTCGTGGCGCCGGCCCTGTCCGAGGCCTCGGCTCCGCGCGCCGGGTCTCCGCGCGGTGGGGCCCTGGGCGGTGGGGCCCCGCGCGGTGGGTCATCGTGCGGATCCGGCGGCTTTGGCATCAGCTGACCAGTATGCGCACCGCGTTGTTGCTGCTGTTCCTGCTGGCGCTCGCGGCCGTCCCTGGTTCCCTGCTGCCACAGCGGTCGCTGAACCCGTTGAAAGTCGAGCAGTACTTCCGTGACCACCCGTCGCTCGCGCCGGCGCTGGACAGGGTGTCCGCGTTCAACGTGTTCGGCGCTCCCTGGTTCGCCGCGATCTACCTGTTGTTGTTCATCTCCCTGATCGGATGCCTGTCGGCCAGGGTCCGCTGGCATGCCAGAGCGCTGGTGGGACGCCCGCCGCGGGCACCGGCCCGGCCGAGCCGGCTGACCGGAGGGCAGACGTGGGACACCGCGCTCACCCCGCCGGAGGCGATCGAGGCCGCGCGGGTGGTTCTGCGGCGGCGGCGGTTCCGGTTGGCCGTCGCCGCCGAGGGCGCCACCCGGCCCGATGGCAGCCCCGACTTCTCCGTGGCGGCGGAAAAGGGGTACCTGCGCGAGACCGGAAACCTGATTTTCCATATCGCGCTGGTCCTCATGCTCGTCGGTGTCGGGCTGGGCTCGTGGTTCGGCTATCAGGGCACGGTCCTCGTCATCACGGGGGACGGGTTTGCGAACACGCTGGTCTCCTACGACCAGTTCAGCCGGGGCAGGCTTGTCGACCCCGCCGGTGGCCTGGCGCCGTTCTCCCTGACCATGGAGAAGTTCACCGCCTCCTACCAGCCGACCGGCCAGCCGGCGGACTTCCGCGCGACGGTCGCGTACGCATCCGGGCTGCGCGAGCCCACCCGTGTGGCTGAGATCCGGGTCAACCACCCGCTGGCGATCGGCAGCGCAAAGATCTATCTGATCGGGCACGGATACGCGCCGCACTTCGTGTTGCGTGACGCTGCCGGCGGGGTTGTCTGGGAGGGCTATCAACCGTGCACGCCCCGGGACGCCATGTTCACCTCCACCTGCACATTGAAGATCGGCGATACCGGGCTCGCGCCGACCGGACCCACCCGTGAGCCGCGGCAGCTGGCATTCAGCGGCGTGTTCACGCCCACCACCGAACTGGACCGGGCGCGCGGCTATGTCTCGACCTACCCGGCGGCGAACGCACCCGGCCTGACGCTCACCGGCTATGTCGGCAACCTGCACATCAACGAGGGCATCCCGCAGAACGTCTACTCGCTGGACACCCGTGACATGCGTCAGCTCCGGCTGAACGGGCCGCTCGGCGATGATCGCGCGGCGCAGGTCCTGGCGCTGAACAACCCGAAGCAGCGAACCGTCACCGGTCTGCCCGGCGGGATGTCACTGGAGGCCGACGGCGTGCGCGAGTTCGCGACATTCCAGACGAAGTCGGACCCGTTCAAGGGCTGGGTGCTGGTCGCGGCGATTGCCATCATCTGCGGTCTGCTGGTGAGCATGCGGGTCCGCCGCCGCCGGGTCTGGGTGCGGGCGCGCCCCGCGGCCGGCACGGGCGTAGGAACGGGTGCGGATGCGCATGCGGCTGCCGCGACCATCGTCGAGATCGGCGGTCTGTCCCGGTCCGACATCGACGGCTTCGCCGCCGAACTGCGGGCGATCGCGCTGGATGCGCGGGCGGCCATGGAGACGGACCCCCGGCTGGTGGACTCCAACAAACAGGAGCTGTGATGCCTGTCAACTCCGGTCTTGCCGCGTTGTCCGATCATTTTCTCGGCGCGACCATGGTGGTCTACGCGCTGGCGATGCTCGGCTACGCGGCCGAGTTCGCGTTCGGCCGGTTCGGACGGACGAGCGGCGCACCGGCGGTGGAGCCGGTCATGTCATCGCCGTCATCGGCCGGAGCCGCCCGGCTCACGGCTTCCGAACGGGTCCCGGCGATGGCCGGCGCCGGTCTCGGCGCGGCCGAACGCAGCGGGGAGGTCGACGGCGGCGTTGACGGTGGTGGCGTTGACGGCGGCGTTGACAGTGGCGTTGACGGTGGCGGCCAGGGCGGACCCGGCGCGATGACTGATCCGGCGGCGGCACTGGCCGCGGCGATGGCCGGGGATAGCGAGCACCCACCCGGCCCGGCCGGGGTGCGCTGGATCGGCCGGATCGCGGTGGCGCTGACCGCTCTTGGCTGGCTGGCTCAGGTGGGTTCGGTGACGGCTCGTGGCTTTGCCGCGCACCGGGTGCCGTGGGGGAACATGTACGAGTTCTCATCCATGATCACGTTGGTCGCGGTGTCAACCTACCTGGTCATGCTGGCGCGGACCCGGGCTCGTGTCCGCTGGCTGGGTGTTTTCGTGATGTTCCCGGTGGTTCTCTATCTGGGTTTCGCCGGCACGGTGCTCTACGTCGCCGTGGGACCGCTTGTCCCAGCGCTGAACTCCTACTGGCTTAAGATCCACGTGGCCGCGGCGATCGTCGCCAGCGGCGTGTTCATGCTCTCGGCGGTCACGACCGTCCTGTATCTGCTGAAGGACCGCTGGGAGAACCAGCTGGCCGCTGTCGCCGCGGGGCGGGCCGGCGCGTCCGCCGCGATGCGCAAGCGTGGTGGCATCATGATGCGTCTGCCCACGGCCGCGGTCTTGGACCGCATCACCTACCGGGTGATCGGGCTGGCGTTCCCGATCTGGACGTTCGCGGTCATCGCCGGGGCGATCTGGGCGGAGGCGGCCTGGGGCCGTTACTGGGGCTGGGACCCGAAGGAGACCTGGTCGTTCATCACGTGGGTGATCTACGCCGCGTACCTGCACGCCCGGGCCACCGCTGGTTGGAAGGGCAACAGGGCCGCGGCGATCTCACTGTTGGGTTTCAGCGCGTTGTTCGTGGATTACTACCTGGTCAATCTGGTGATCTCCGGGTTGCACTCCTACGCCGGGGTGAACTGACAGGCCCGGCCCGGTGCGAGACCCGCTCCGCGAGTGGCCAGGGCGTTCGAGCGGCGGATCGGGGACGGGCTTTTCAGGTCCGGGAGGTACCGTCGCCATCCCCGCGACGGATCCGTTCGGACAGTTCGCGCAGGAACTCGGGGTTGTCGTCGGGGGCGACCGATGGCGGTGCCGGGCCTCGGCGCGCCCAGGGAAACTGACGCCCGGCGGAGATCCTGTCCGGGGCACCCCAGCGGATGCCGGGGCGCTCCGTCCAGGACGACCGACCGCCCCATGCCGGATGATCACTGTTCCGCGCGGCGCCAGCGCCACGGCGTGGGCGGCCCAGCAGGAACCAGGCCACAGCGCCGACGACCTCGAACAGAACGATGATCACGATCCAGGCGAGTTTGGGGAGCGTACGGACCGAGGCGGCCGGGGTCACGGCCGCGTCGACAATCGCGTAAACCCAGAACCCGAGAACTACCAGCGTCAGCACGAGCCCGACCACCGTACCGCCGCCCCCTTACCCGATCGCGCCAGCTGTCAGAACCTCATGGAGGCCCGATTTACCTGCCCGTACCGTACCGGCCGGTTGTGGTCCATCAGGCCCAGCGGTCATGTCCGCCGTTGTTCGACCGTACCGTCAACCATTCCCCCCGCAGCGGCGGTGCGTCCGCCCGGGGCAACGGGGTGGGACAGCCATACCCCCGTCACACATCCGGTACCGATGCCGCAGCCGGATGCGTACCCGCGGCTGCCGCGCGTCCGCGGCAGTCCCAGCGTGCTCCCGGTGAGCACGAGAGCTCTCCCGTCTCCTCCCGTCTCCCCTTCCGCCTCGAACGGCAATGCGGCCGGCCGCACCGCCCGCTGCAAGGATGGTGGCCATGGCCTGGGCGGATCTGCGCGCGTTCCTCGCTCACCTCGAGCGTCACGGCGACCTGCGGCACGTCCGCGTCCCAGTCGATCCGGTCCTGGAGGTCACTGAGATCGTCACACGGGTTGTCCGGGACCGCGGACCCGCGCTGCTGTTTGACCGGCCGGCCGGTGCCGACATGCCATTGGCAATCAACGTCTTCGGGACGGAGCGGCGGATGGCCGCGGCGCTGGGAGCCAGCAGCCTCGACGAGATCGGCGACCGGATCGCCGCCATGCTCAAACCCGAGCTGCCTGTCGGGCTCACCGGGCTGCGCGAGGCCCTCAGCAAGGCCGCGGCGCTGCGGACAGTGCCGCCTCGCATGGTCCGCACCGCGCCCTGCCAGCATGTTGTGCTCAAGGGCCCGGATGTCGACCTGTTCCGGCTGCCCGGGGTACATGCCTGGCCAGACGATGGCGGCGCCTTCCTCAACCTCGGCCTTACCCACACGAGGCATCCCGAGACGGGCCAGCGCAACCTGGGCATGTACCGGCTGCAACGCCACGACGCCCGGACGGTCGGGATGCACTGGCAGATCCACAAGGACTCCAACGCCCACCACGCCGTGGCCGAGCGCCGTGGCGAGAAGCTGCCGGTCGCCATCGCGTTCGGCTGTGACCCGGCGGTGACCTACGCGGCGTCCGCGCCGCTGCCGGCGGAGATCGACGAGTACCTGTTCGCCGGGTTCCTGCGCGGCGAGCGGGTCGAGATGGTCGACTGCCTGACGGTTCCGCTGCGGGTGCCCGCAAACGCCCAGATCGTGCTGGAGGGCTGGCTGGAGCCCGGCCAACGGCGTCCAGAGGGGCCGTTCGGTGACCATACGGGCTTCTACACGCCGGTCGAGCCGTTCCCCGCGCTTCGGGTCGACGCCATGACCATGCAGCGTGACCCGGTCTTCCAGACGATCGTCGTGGGTCGCCCACCGCAGGAGGACGGCCCACTCGGCAAGGCGACAGAACGGATCTTTCTGCCGTTGATCCGGATGATGATCCCGGAGATAGTCGACTACGACCTCCCGGTCGAGGGCGTCTTCCACAACTGCGCCATCGTCTCGATCGACAAGCGCTACCCCAAGCACGCGCAGAAGGTCATGCACGCCGTCTGGGGCGCCGGGCTGTTGTCGCTGTCCAAGCTCGTCGTCGTCGTCGATGCCGATTGTGACGTCCACGACTACTCCGAGGTGGCCTGGCGGGCGTTCGGCAACGTCGACTACGCCCATGACCTCCTGACCACGATCGGCCCGGTCGACCACCTCGACCATGCTTCCTACGAACAGTTCTTCGGTGGGAAGATCGGCGTGGACGCCACCCGCAAGCTCCCGGCCGAGGGATACCGTCGCGAGGGCGGCTGGCCCGCGGAGGCCGTGATGGATCAGGCAACCAGGGAGCTGGTCGCCCGTCGCTGGAAAGAGTACGGACTGTAGAAAAGCCTGCGAAAAAGAGTACGGACTGGTAGGAGTGCCCGGCAGGAGAAACGCCCGGTAGCAGGGAAGCGATGGGTCCCCGGCGCGCGGCGAGGCGGATGGAGTTGATCGCTGGTGAGTGAAGCGGCAGTTGCCCCGGAGATGCCGGGGCCGGCTCCGGCACCCGACGGTCCCGTTCGCGCCTTCCTGCGGGTGGTGGTGATCGAACATTCGGTGTTCGCCCTGCCGTTCGCCTATGTCGCCGCGCTCACCGCGTCCTTCGACATCTCCCGCTCGGTGCACTGGCTGGACATCGGTCTGGTGACCATCGCGATGGTCGCGGCCCGCACCTTCGCGATGGCCACCAACCGGATCATTGATCGCAAGATCGACGGACGCAACCCGCGGACGGCCGGACGTGAGCTGGTCACCGGCGTCGTCTCGGTGCGCACCGCCGCGGTCGGCGCGGCCATCGCGCTGGCGGTCTTCTGTGCCGCGGCCGCCGCGCTGTCCTGGCTCTGTCTGGCGCTCGCGCCGCTCGCGGTCATCCCGCTGGTCGTCTACTCCTATTCCAAGCGGTTCACCAACTTCCCACACGTCGTTCTCGCCCTGGCCCAGGCGGTCGCGCCCATCGGCGCCTGGATAGCCATCACCGACCACTGGTCGTGGGCGGGAGTCGTCCTCGGGGCCGCGGTCGGCGCCTGGATCGCCGGCTTCGACCTGATCTACTCCTGTCAGGATGCCGAGATCGACCGCGGCATCGGTGTGGGGTCGGTGCCGGCTCGGTTCGGCGTTCAGGCCGCGCTGACGGCATCGATCGTCACCCATGTGGTGACGTTCGCCTTCTTCGTCGTGTTCGGGCTGATGGAGAACTTCGGCGTCTGGTGGTGGGCCGGCATCGCGGTGACCGCCGCCGCGTTCTGTTACGAGCACGCGATCGTCTCCGCGGACGACCTGTCGCGCGTGAACCGGGCCTTTCTCACCGCGAACGGTTTCGTCGGCATCGCCCTGTTCACCTTCGCCACCATCGACCTCGCCGGGCGCGGCCTGGCCTGGTGACCGGTGTAACGGGCCCGGTGAGCGGCGTGGGACGGGCCGCGGCCGGCCCGGACGTCGGCGAGCCGCGGCGACCATGGGTGGTGGGCGTCAGCGGTGCGAGCGGAACGCCATACGCGGCGTCGGTGCTGCGTGGCCTGCTGACCGCTGGTCTGCCGATCGATCTGATCGTCTCCCGGGCCGCCCGCCTCACGCTGCTCGACGAGACGGGCCTGGCCTGGCGGGACAACGCCTGGCCGCAGGCGTTGGCGAGCTGGCTCGGCGTCGGCACGGCCGCCGCCGTGTCACGGGCGGCGGAGACGGGCTGGCTTCGGCACTGGTCGCCGGGTGACCTGGCGGCCGGCCCGAGCAGCGGCTCCTACCTGACGCGAGGGATGATCGTCGTTCCGGCGAGCACCGCGGCGGTGGCCGGGATAGCCCTGGGCCTGTCCAAGGACCTGCTGCAACGAGTCGCCGATGTCACGTTGAAGGAACGCCGCACGCTGGTCGTCGTCCCCCGGGAGATGCCGTTCACCCGCTCGACGCTGCTGCACATGCTGTCGCTGCACGAGGCGGGCGCGGTGGTGGCGGCGGCGAGCCCCGGCTTCTACGCGGGCGCGACCGACGCGCAGGCGCTCGTGGACTTCGTCGCCGGCAAGGTCCTGGACGTGGCCGGCGTACCCAACACCCTCCTGCGCCGCTGGACGGGTGAGCTCGGCGCCGCCCGCCGCCCGTCCTCATGACCGGGCATCCGACGGTGTCCACCGCCCGAGCCGTACCGTGAACTCGCGGCATCCGTAGTTGATGTCAGGCTGGGGATTGAGGCAGGTATGGCGCGCAACAACACGAGGAAAAGCCCCGCGGCGGCACCGGCGTCCAAGGGCCGGGCGGCGCGCGCGGGCGGCCGGCCGTCGTCAGCACCGTCAGCACCGTCAGCACCGGATCTCCGGGTACAGCTGCCGTACTTCGCCGCCCGGATCGCGGCGCTGATCGTGGTGCTGGCCGTCCTGCTCGGCCTGGACGTCAGCCCGGTCCTGGCGTTGCTGTCCGCTTTGGTGATCACGGGCGTGCTGACCTACCCGGTGGGCCGGATGCAGCGCCGTGCCGCCGAACGCGCCGCCGGGCGCCCGGCCGGCAGGCGCGGCACCAGCGTGGCGGGCCGAGATGTCAGCGAGCGGTGATGCCGAGGCCGATGGCCGCTGATCGGCATTTTTCCCTAGCAAGATCGGCGGATGTTTGTCGTTGGGTACGCCGATCAGGCCGAAAACCGTACCCAACGACAAACACGCGCTGATCATGAAAAGGGCGCCGGCCGCGGGCACGCTGGAGGTTCTGGGCGGTGCCTTGGACGAAGACTGGACGAGGCAGCCGGACAGGCTGGCCTCAGGCCAGTCGCGGGAGCGCGCGGGGCTACCCTCATAGTTATGGACGCCGGGTTCAAGCGTGAGATCGAAGCGAAGGTCGGCGGCGGCGAGCGGCTCAGCCGCGCCGACGGCGAGGCCCTCTACGCCTGCGACGAGCTGGCCTGGCTGGGGGAGCTGGCGCATTCCGTCCGGGTGCGCAAAAACGGCGACGCGACGTACTTCAACGTCAACCGGCATCTGAACCTCACCAACGTGTGCGCGGCGTCCTGCGCGTACTGCTCGTTCCAGCGCAAGCCCGGCGAGGCCGAGGCGTACACGATGCGTATCGAGGAGGCCGTGCGGCTGGCCCGGGAGATGGAGCCCGCCGGCATCACCGAGCTGCACATCGTCAACGGCCTGCATCCGACCCTGCCGTGGCGTTACTACCCGCGTTCACTGCGCGAGCTGTCCAAAGCACTGCCGGGGGTGGCGCTCAAGGCGTTCACCGCCACCGAGATCCACTGGTTCGAGAAGATCAGCGGCCTGCCCGCGGACGAGATCCTCGACGAGCTGATCGACGCCGGTCTGGAGTCGCTGACCGGGGGCGGCGCGGAGATCTTCGACTGGGAGGTCCGCCAGCACATCGTGGGCCACGAGACCCACTGGGAGGACTGGTCGCGCATCCACCGGATCGCCCACGCCAAGGGCCTGCGGACGCCGTGCACCATGCTTTACGGCCATATCGAGCAGCCCCGCCACCGGGTCGACCACGTCCTGCGGCTGCGCGAGCTCCAGGACGCCACCGGAGGGTTCGTGGTGTTCATCCCGCTGCGCTTTCAGCACGACGCGGCTGGCGATCCCCGCAACCGGCTCATGAACCAGCCGATGGCGACCGGCGCTGAGGCGCTGAAGACGTTCGCGGTGTCCCGGCTGCTGTTTGACAATATCGATCACATCAAGTGTTTCTGGGTGATGCACGGCCTGACCACGGCCCAGCTCGCGCTGAACTTCGGCGTGGACGACCTGGATGGGTCGGTCGTTGAATACAAGATCACCCACGATGCGGACGGTTTCGGGACGCCCACCACGATGACCCGTGACGACCTGCTCACCGTGATCAGGGATGCCGGTTTCCGGCCGGTGGAGCGCAACACCCGCTACCGGGTGATCCGGGAGTTCGACGGCCCCGACCCGGCCCGTCGGGATCTTCCCCAGCCGATCGGCGCATAGGCTCCCGCGACATGCAGACCAGCCGACCGGACACCTCGGATGCCCCGGATGCGCGGGCGCCGCGGCCGGGTGCGCCCGCGCATCCCGCCAAGCCGAAGGGATCGGCCGGTATCGGCTCGATCTTCATACTGGCTTTCCTGGTGATTCTTGTGCCAGGCGTGACTGCCTACGCCCTGCTGCGGCTCGCCGGTCTGGCGATCGGCCCGGCCGGGCTGCTCGGCCTGTTGGTGATGTTCATCTGTCTCGGCCTGTATCCGTCCTTGCTGCAACGCCTTGGCTGGGTACGCAGGCGCACCCGTCGCCCGAGATGACATGAGCCGGCCCAGGGCACGGCCGGGACGAGGAGGGCGGACATCGTGGATTTTCGAAGCCGGGCACCTGGTGATGCGGGGCGGTCGCTGCCCGGGTGGCCGTCGCGGCCGCCATCCGCGGCGCCGCCGACGCCACCATCCCGCTCGGGTCTGCTGGCCATCAACGCCCGTTACTTCATGCTGCGAGCGCTGATTTTCGGTGTGGTGCTTGCGGTGGTGCTGCTGCTGGGCGTGAACGGGTTCCTGGCCTTCGCCGTGGCCTTTGTGCTGAGCGGGCTCGTGAGCTATCCGGTGGCGCTCCGCCAGCGTCGCGCGGTGTTCGGCGCCTTGGCGCAACGACGCGGCTGGCTGCGTTGACCGGCGGGCCGGGGCCGGCTCGCCCACGGGTCGGGCACATCCAGTTTCTCAACTGCCTGCCGCTCTACTGGGGGCTGGTGCACTCCGGTGCGCTGCTGGATGTCGAGCTGACCAAGGACACTCCGGACCGGCTCAACGAGGCGTTGGTGAGCGGCGATCTCGATATCGGCCCGATCAGTCTTGTCGAGTATCTGCGGCACGCTGACGATCTTGTTGTGCTGCCCGACATCGCGGTCGGTTCGGACGGCCCCGTCCTGTCGGTTGCGCTGGTCAGCGCCGTCCCACGGGAGCGGATCCGGTCGGTCGCGCTCGGTTCCACGTCGCGGACCGGCGTGCTGCTTGCGCAGATCCTGCTGGAGGACCAGCTGGGGCTGGCCCCGGCCTACGCCAGCATGCCGCCGGACCTGCCGCTCATGCTCCGCGAGGCTGACGCGGCCGTACTGATCGGGGATGTGGCGCTCCGCGCCGTCCACGACGCTGAGCGGGCCGGAAGCACGCATCCGCTTCATGTAGTTGATCTCGGAGCGGCCTGGCGGGACTGGTCGGGACTGCCGATGGTGTTCGCGCTCTGGGCGGTCCGGCGTGACTTCGCGCTGGCCCATCCGGGCGTGGTCAAGGAGGTGCACAGCGCCTTCCGCGGCAGCCTTGACCTCGCGCTCCGCCAGCTCGGCACCGTCGCCAGGCATGCGGCGCGCTGGGAGGCGCTCGACGCGGCCACCCTGACGCGCTACTTCACGGCCCTGGACTTCTCCCTGGGCGAGCGTCAGCTGAAGGGCCTGATGGCGTTCGCCGGCCAGGCCGCGGCGCGCGGCGTCGTCCCAGCACGGACGGGCATCGTGTTCGCCGACGTGTAGAACGGGCCGGCCATCACACGGGCGGTCGAAATGCCCGGGAGAAATCGACCGGCGGGCGGGCGCTGTGTGCCCTGGCTGTCGCGAGCCGCGGGCCATTCCAATCGGGTGTGGGAACGCCAGCGGCATTCGCCTTGCCAGCGCCGGCTGTCGTTCGGTAATCCGCCGCGGCAATCATGCTGGCGAATTCGTCCGGTGTGGGGAAAGCGGGGCAGGCATGGTCGGTGCGGGTGCCGTGGACCGCCGCGTCGATCAGGTTGTTCACCACGAGTATCCAGGCACGCAGCCCCTCATGCCCGGTCAGCTCGGCGAAGACGGCGGCCTCCAGACAGCAGGTGCCGGCCTTCTCGAACTCGTTGCTGTCCAACAGGGCTATCGCCTGTAGTCCCGCGAGATGCCCCGCAATCATGAAGAGGCGGAACTGCTGATGGGGAAGCATGCGGGTCCGCAGGAGAACGTCGGCAAAACGCTGCTGGCCCCGCACGCGAACGGTGATATCGGCGGGGGAGAGCTGTTGTGCGGACGCGATCAGTTCCGTCGCCCGCCGGTCGAGGGCGTCCAGCTTTCGATCGCAGGCCTGGTAGTCGAGCAGGTCGCGTATCCTGCGGCGGGATTCGATCTCCGGGCTTGAATCGCTGTGCGTTCTTTCGGTGCGGGCTTCGATCGCGGCCAGCCGTAGCGCAACGAGAGCGCCGTCCGCCGCCAGGGCCGCGTCGACGGCGGCCAGGACCGGCCGAGCCGGGATACCGCGGCTGGGCTGCTCCAATTGGTCGATGTACCGTCGGCTATAACCAGTGATCCTTGCGAGATCCGCCCGGGAGAGCTCCCGTTCCTCACGTATGCGACGGATCATCCATGGTAGAAGATCCTCCGCGCTGGCTGTGTCGTCACAGCCTCGGTTCCGTCGCAGCATCCGCGCCTGCTTCCTTCTTCCGGGCGGACCGGGCGGCAGGGGCTTGCCTGGCCGGCCCGATCCGTGTCACGTTTTCTGTGTCGGAGGGGTCTACAAAGAGTGATTGATAAAAATCGTGTCACCTTTTGTGACCATGCTACTCCAACGTGCACTAACCCTGGCCAAAGTCTGAAGATTTTTTACTTATCGTCGTATATTTATTACTTAAGAGCGCCTGGCGATAGGGCTGTGGACCAAGGAGCGGGGCTGGGGTGCGCGCATCGCGTGAGGCGGCGCGGGGAGCCACCGGAGGCGGTGGGTGGCGACCGGCGCCGGGGCACCCGTGCGCCGCGCGGGGATGGCTGGGCAGCGATGGCGCGAGGTGCGTGCCCTGGCCCCGCGGCGCGCGTCCCCTGCCGCTGGTCGCTCTTGCCGCCCAGATGCGCGAAAAAGGCTATGACCTGCACACCTTTTGGTTGACGATGATCATTAGAGGTGGGAAGTTGCCGACAGTTGTTGTCGTTGTTACTTCCGGCGCATCAAAGGCAATCCACGGATAACCATTTCACATTGCCGCGTCACTGGCGTCACTGGACTCGTTGCGGATTACGTGCGCATCGCGGCCGTATGGCCCGCCCGCCAGAGCGCCGGGCACGGGGGCTAGCTCGGGAAACCACCCCGAATGACGATGGGCGGGTGGTGCTGGCGTGGCGTAGAACGTCGGATATGGACGGGGAACCGGAGCCGCAGGCCGCCGTTCGTGTCGTGGTGGCGGACGACGCGGATGGTGTGCGCGACCTCGTGTGTCTCCTGCTGGAGATGGAGCCTGACTTCGTGGTCGTCGGCCAGGCAAGGGATGGGGCCGAAGCCGTTGAGGTCGTTTCGCGGACCGGCCCGGACCTCGTGCTGCTCGATGTGTGCATGCCCGTCCTGGACGGCCTCGCGGCGTTGCCCGCGGTACGTCGCGCCGCGCCGGGCGCCCGTGTCGTCATCTTCACGGGTTTCTCCGAGCAGGCTCTCGGCGAGCGGGCGTTGGCGCTCGGCGCGCATGCTCTGATCGAGAAAGGCCTTGCCGCCGACAGCCTGCTCGATCATCTTCGGGACGTGTGCGGCCGTGCCTCGACCCGGGTCGCCGCGGGCGGCTCGACCCGGAACTGAGCCTCAGCGGCTCTGGGCAGCTCTGGGCACGGCTGCTCAGCTGTCGAAAATAGCATAATTCGGGTATTTGTCGGTCACTTTTTGTGAGCGTTTGGTTGTTTTTTGTCAGTTCTGTGCGCGATCACCAACCTGTGGGCGCCCAGTGTGGAACCATAGGGCCGTGACCGTGCGCCCGGGGCTTCGTCTGACTGGCTCAGGCATAACCGGCCTCGGTCCAGACGTCCGTCCAGCGGGTCCTGCGCTGGTCGACTTCCCGCTGGTGGATTCTGCTCTGGTCGCGCGCCTGCACATCGACCTGCTCAGGGTCGCAAGCGCCGCCTGTCCGCGTCACAGCTGACCTTCCCGCGCGCCGGCGCTCTCGGCGCACCCCGCACCCGGCTGCGAGAGACTCGATGACAACCCCCGCACGCTCCCGTCCCACCCGCCCGCTCCGTCCGAAGGGGCAGGGCCAGTGGGCCCTCGGCCACCTTGAGCCCCTCAACCCCAACGAACGGATGAAGAAGGACCAGGACGGCCTCGCCGTTCGGGACCGGATCCTCAACCATTACCCATACACCGGGTTCGCCGGGATCGACCCGCAGGACCTGCGGGGCCGATTTCGCTGGTGGGGGCTGTACACCCAGCGCAAGGAGGGAATCGACGGCGGTAAGACGGCCATCCTTGAGCCTGAGGAGCTCGACGCGCCCTTCTTCATGCAGCGGATCCGCCTTGACGGTGGCCGGCTGACCAGCGATCAGCTTCGTGTCATCGCGGGGATCTCCACCCGGTTCGGCCGGGACGTCGCGGACGTCACCGACCGCCAGAACATCCAGCTGCACTGGATTCGCATCGAGGACGTTCCCGCGATCTGGGCGGCGCTCGAAGGCGCGGGGATGACAACGGCCGAGGCGTGCGGCGACACCCCCCGGGTCATCCTGGGGTGCCCACTGGCCGGGGTTGACGGCGATGAGATCATCGATGCCACCACGGCGATCGAGGAGACCGTCCGGCGTTACGTCGGTGACACATCCCTGAGCAACCTGCCGCGCAAGTTCAAGAGCGCCATCTCCGGCTGCGCCGACCAGTGCACCCTGCACGAGATCAACGACATCGCGTTCGTCGGGGCCGTGCATCCGGAGTTCGGTGCCGGTTACGATCTTTGGGTCGGGGGCGGGCTGTCGACCAATCCCAAGCTCGGGGTCAGGCTCGGCACCTTTGTCGCCGCTGACCGCGTCGCCGAGGTCTGGTACGCGGTGGCGAGCCTGTTCCGGGACTACGGCTACCGGCGGATGCGCACCCGGGCACGGCTGAAGTTCCTGGTCGCGGACATGGGGCCCGAATGGGTCCGGACGACGCTGGAGAAGGAGTACCTGACCGCGCCGCTGCCGGACGGCCCGCCACCGCCGCCGCCGCGTAACGAGGGCCGCGATCACATCGGTATCCACCAGCAGAGCGACGGCCGTCTCGCGGTCGGCTTCGCGCCCCGTGCCGGACGGCTGAGCGGCACCACGCTCACCGCGGTCGCGGACCTCGCCGACCGTTTCGCCGCGGGTCGCATCCGCGCGACGACCACACAGAAACTGGTCATCCTCGACGTCGATCCGGCCGAGGCCGACCAGCTGACGGCGGAACTCGCCGCGCTCGACCTGGTCGTCCGGCCGAGCGTTTTCCGGCGCGGCACCATGGCCTGCACCGGGATCGAGTTCTGCAAACTCGCCATCGTCGAGACCAAGGCGAAAGCCGGGGCGCTCATCGACGAGCTGGAACGGCGGCTGCCCGACTTCGACGAGCCGATCGGCATCCACGTGAACGGCTGCCCGAATGCCTGCGCACGTTTCCAGGTCGCCGACATCGGGCTCAAGGGCTCCCTCGTCCCGGACGAATCCGGGGAGATGGTCGAAGGCTTTCAGCTGCACCTTGGTGGTCATCTTGGCGTGCGGTCGCGGCTGGGCCGCAAGTCCCGTGGGCTGAAGGTCACCTCCGCCGGTGTCGCTGACTACGTCGACGGGCTGCTGCGCGCGTATTCGGCCGGTCGGGACGAGGGTGAGTCCTTCGCGGACTGGGTCGAGCGGGCCGACGAGTCCGTCCTGGCCGCCCCGGCGGATCGAGCCGGTGCCGTGGCCCCGGCCGAGCCTGCGTCCGGGACGTCCGGGGCCGCTGATGGCTAGCGGTCATTCCGTCCCCTTCTACTGCCCGTACTGCGGTGAGGAAGATCTTGTTCCCTATCTTCCGCCCGAGCGGGATGCGGCCAGCGGGTCCGGCCACGGGCAGTGGGCGTGTGGGAGCTGTCGGCGGGCTTTCCGGCTCAGCCTGACCGCTCTCGCGGTCGGGCCCATTTCGTCCGAACAGGACGGTTCAGCTGACTGTGAGCACTGAGACGGCGTTTTGGCGGTAATCCGGGAGTGTGCCCCCCGGTACGGCGTGGGAAAGGCGTGATCGCGTCGTTGCCGGCCTGTTACGACGGAGGAGAGCGATTCATGGATGCCACGTTGAAGGCCCGTGCCCTGCATGCCGGTGACGAGCTGGAGGGCGCGTCCGCGCAGGAGATCCTGGGCTGGGCGGTGGAGGAGTTCGGGACGAAGCTGGTTGTGGCCGCATCCATGGCGGAGGCTGTGCTCGTCGACATGCTGGCCCGGATCTGCTCGGACGTCCCGGTGATTTTTATTGATACCGGTTACCATTTCGCTGAGACAATCGGTACTCGGGACGCGGTCATGCACCGCTACGACCTGCCGCTGATCAGTGCCGGCCCACAGCTCACCGTGGCTGGCCAGAACGCCGTGTACGGGCCGAAACTGTTCGAACGGGATCCGGACCGGTGCTGCCAGCTGCGCAAGGTCGTCCCGCTGGACCGTGCGCTGGCGCCCTACCGGGCGTGGGCGGCGGGCTCGCGCCGGGCCGAATCCGCCGGGCGCAGGAACCTGCCTGCCGTGGGGTGGGACGAGCGGCGCGGCAAGGTGAAGATCCATCCGCTGGTGGCCTGGACGGACGAGGACGTCAACCGTTACGTCCAGGAACATGACGTGATTGTTAACCCACTGCTGTCGGATGGCTACGACTCTGTCGGCTGCTGGCCGTGCACCAGTCGTGGTGAGGGCCGCGCGGGCCGCTGGGCCGGCAGCGCCAAGACCGAGTGCGGCATTCACTGACCTCGGCGGTTCTGGCTGTTGCGGGTGGAGGGGCACTGACAGCCTTCAGGTAGCCAGTGATCTACTGGCCCGGGGCGGACCACATTCCGTCATGGTTTGTCGGGCCGGTATGACGACATGTCGGATCGCGGTGCGATGATCTCGCGTGTGGTTGTCCAGCGTGTCTGGTCGGCCACCTGATGACGCATGTACTGAACACCGCGAACGGATCCGACCATGACCCTGCGATCCCCGACTGATGGCCCGCATGGCCCGCACGGCCCGGTGGCTGGTGCGCTGCACGCCTGGGTGGACGAGTCGCTGCGCCTTCGGGCTGGCGAGCCCGGCCTCTACATCCTGGCCGCAGCTGTCGCCGAGGTGTCGTCGTGCCCGCCGATACGTCGAGATCTCAATGACCTGCTCCTGAAAGGTCAACGCCGTCTGCACTGGCGGGATGAAGATGGTGCCCGACGGCACAAGTTCGTGAGCCTGGTCGCGAGGGCCGACCTGGAGCTCGTTGTCGTTGTAGGCACGCCGGGTACTGCCAAAGAAGCAGGAACGTGCCAGGCGGGTCTGCATGAAAGGCCTGTTGCACGAACTCGATCAGAGGGCGGTCGAGCGAGTGTGGCTCGAGTCCCGCACGACATCACTGAACAAAAAAGATCAAGTGATGGTCGCGGCGCTTTTCGGTAGTCATGTGATCTCTCATCGGTTACGTACCGGACACGCTTCACCGGTGTTCGAGCCGATGCTCTGGGTCGCTGATGCGGCAGCAGGGGCGATATCGGCTGCGCGCGACGGCCAAGGAGATTTTATAGCAATCATCAAGCATCTTACGACAACGATCGAAATCCCTGTCCGATGACAACCTGCCGCTTTAGAACAGCGCGAAGGCCGGGTCCCGTCGTCCGGCGGGGTCCCGACCATCACTTCCCATCCCCCCGAAGGAGGCGAGCATAGATCGAGAATGCGCCGTCTCGTGACCGTAGTCAAGTTGTCTCGTCATCTGGAGCAGGGATCGCGTGGCTGGCGAGTCCGGCCGAGGGACGTGCGGCGACGCGTCGTGCGGCGCTCGGGACGGTCCGGTGCGGGCGCCGGGGCGGGTCGGATGGTCAAGATCGAGGCTGTCGGGATGGCAACCTATAGTTAGAACTCGGGTGCGAAGGGTAGATAGCGAAGAGGGGGACCGGAGAAGGCGCAGCGGAGATATCCATGGGGGTCGAGTGGACTGTGCGGCGCACGAGGCTCACAAGAGCCTTATCGATCATGCTAGATTGGGCACCCTTTGTGATCTCACGGGGCGAACCGGCCGAACCAAGTCGCCCATCCAGGCCAGCGATCTCCGCGCGTTACTCCTGTTTCTTGCGGTTTTCCAGTGGATAACAGATTTTCTGGGGTGGGTTTTCTTCGGTATTTTCATTGCGGGTGTGACCGGGATCATCAGGCGAGAGTAGCGGATGCGTTACTGTTCAACCGATTTCTTTCATGGGTAGGTTTCACCGATTGCATGCTGCGTGAACCGTCCCGGCAGTAGCGTCGCGGGGATGAACGAGGGCCGGGCACACGATGAGGATGAGGGAGACAACGGCCGCGGGAGCGGGGGAGCCGGGGCCGCGAGCGCGGCGGGACGGGACGAGCCGCTGCGCGCTCCCGGTGAGGTCTGGCTGGTCGGGGCAGGGCCGGGGGATCCGGGGCTGCTTACCATCCGTGGCCGTGAGCTGCTTGGTCGGGCGGACGTCGTCGTCACGGACCGGCTGGTATCCGCGGGGGTCCTTGCGCTTGCCCGGCCCGGTGCGGAGGTTATCCACAGTGGCAAGAGTGCCGGTGCGCTGACTCGTACCCAGGAGGACGTCAACGCGTTGCTGGTCGACCGCGCGCTCGCCGGGCACCTGGTCGTCCGCCTCAAGGGCGGGGACCCGTTCGTGCTCGGCCGCGGCGGTGAGGAGGCCGAGGCCTGCCGGCTCGCCGGGGTGAGATGCACGGTTGTCCCGGGGGTGACCTCAGCGTTCGCCGGGCCCGCGTATGCCGGGATCCCGGTGACGCACCGCGGTGCCGCCCAGGATGTCGCGGTCGTCTCCGGGCATCTGTCACCCGGGCATCCCGACTCCACCGTGGACTGGGCGGCGCTGGGGGCGTCCCGGATGACCGTTGTCGTGCTGATGGGTGTCGCGCGGCTCGCCGGCATCACCGCGGCCCTCATCGACGGCGGCCGGTCGCCGGACACGCCGGTCGCGATGATCGAACGGGCTACCACGCCGGCCCAGCGTGTGATCCGCGGCACCTTGGACACGATCGCGGTCGACGCCATCGTGCTGGGCGTTCGCTCACCCGCGGTGGTGGTGATCGGTGACGTCGCGGCCCGTTGCGACGCTCCGCCGCCACTCATCCCGACAGATGATGCACGGTCAGCGAGCGATGGCGCTACCCGTCCGCTGCTGGGTGTTCGGGTGCTCGTCCCGCGGACGAGAGCACGTCCAGGCCTGCTCGCCGCACGGCTGCGGGCTCTCGGCGCGGACGCGGTGGAGACCGTGGTGTCCCGGCCCGGCCGCCGGGCCGGGCCGGGGTCACCGCTGGCCGACGTCGACGCCGATCCGGACCCGCGGATCGTCGAGGAGCTGCGTCACGGTGACCTGCACGCGGTCGCGTTCGCGTCGTCGACCGCGGCTCGGGCGACAACGGCACTTTACGGACCGTTGCCGGCCGGGATGCTGGTTGCGGCCATGGGCGAACGCACCGTCACGGCATGCCAGCGGGCCGGTCTGCGGGTCGACGCTGTGGCGGCCGAGCCTGGCATCCACCCGCTTGCCGCCGCCGTCGTCACCGCCGTGACCGAGGCCCGGTCGCGCTGACGGCGCTGGCCCCGGTGGCGGCGCTGCCAGGGCTGCCACCGGGGCCGGACAGCTGATTGCTGGCCAGCGTGTCCTCGATGCGGGAGGCAACCGCGGTCAGCACGCCGGGGTGCAGGCCGAGCGGGGCGGTGAGGTGCCAACGGGTGCCGGGGAACCGCTCCTGTGCCCTGGTGAGGGCGGCCGGGATGTCATGGGTGGTGTGGTTGCCCTCGAACAGGAAGAAGGGATGGGCGACGATCTCCGTGCAGCCCGCGGCGGCGAGAATCCCGTACCCGGCGGCGATGTCGGGCTCGATCAGCTCGAGGAAGGCCGGTTCCACCGCGTCCCAGCTGATCTGGACGTCGTTTGTGGCCCGATCAGCCTGGGCGAACAACCGCGCGAGTGTGCGGACAGTCGCGTTCGCCGTATCCCGTCGCGAGCCGTGCCCGATCACCAGTAGACCCCGCATGCCTACCAGTCTGCGCCGGACCCGCCCGATCAGCCGCCTGTGCCGGCGGCGTCGCCGGAGCCGTGGCCGTCGTCGGAGCTGTGACCAGGGAAGATCTTGGCGGACGGGTCGATGATGGGCGCGGCGTTGTTGACGGCCGTGGCGACCTCGCCGAAGCCGGTCGCGATCAGGCGTACCTTGCCGCGGTACTCGGTGATGTCACCGGCGGCGAAGACCCGTTCGACGCCGGTCGCCATGGTCGAGTCCACCACGATGTGGCGCTTGTCGATCGTCAGGTTCCAGCGGGTCAGAGGTCCCAGATCCGCGGTGAACCCGAGCGCGGCGACGATCGCCTGGGCCTGGCGGACCTGGCGCTCACCGGACTTGCTGTGGGTGAGTTCCACCTTCTCCACCTGGCCGTCGCCGTGGATGGCGGAGACCTCCGTGTGCGTCAGGATCTCGACGCGGGAGGACAGCACCTTCGCGACGGTGTGCGCATGGGCGCGGAAGCGATCGCGGCGGTGCACCAACGTCACCGAGCGCGCCAGCGGCTCCAGCGCGAGCGCCCAGTCGAAGGCGCTGTCACCGCCGCCGACGATGATGACGTCGGCGGCGGCGTAGACGTCCAGCTTCGGGACGAAGTACGCCAGGCCACGGCCCAGATGGTCGCCGCCGACAGGCAGCGGGCGGGGCGTGAACGTCCCGAGCCCGCCGGTGATGAGGACGGCCTTCGCCCGGACCCGTGTCCCCTGCACACTGGTGACCACGACGCTGTCGGCCTCATGAGCCAGTTCGGCGGCCTGTTGAGCGAGCAGGTAGGTGGGGGAGAACGCCCCGGCCTGCGCGACGAGCGCGGTGATGAGATCACGGCCGCGCACAGCCGGGAAACCGGCCACATCGTAGATCATTTTTTCCGGGTACATAGCGGTGACCTGACCCCCGGCCTCGGGCAGGGAGTCCATCAGCGCCACGGACATCCCGCGGAACCCAGCGTAGTAGGCGCCGAAGAGACCGGCTGGCCCAGCGCCGATGATCAGTATGTCGGTGTCGAGGTCCGCCGGTGTCGAGTTGTCCGGGCCTGCGGGGGTCACTGCGTCCACGCGTAACTCCTGGGGACTCTGCGTTCTGCGCCTGGGTGGCCCTGCCGGATTGCATTCGCAAGGGCCGGTCGGCACTACGGAAGGGAAACTCCGCTCCTATCCTGCCCCACGTAGAGCGACCGGCGATAGGGACGCGGCGTCTCCCGGGGCTGGGCGCATCCCCGAGCCCATTTCCTGATTGAGCGCCCGGCGGCAGCGGGCATGGACATGGCATCGCGCGCCGGCTATTTCTGATCGGCGGCCTGATCGGTGGTCTGGCCGGTGGTCTGGCCGGTGGCCTGGATCGATGGTCGCGGCGCGGTGCCGATGGGTGACACCGGCCGTTGGGGCCAAGCGGTACGCCCGATCGCCGTACCATCGCGGGGTGAGCCTTGCAGATGATGCCGACAGCGGTTCTCCGGTACTTTCATCATCGGCGTTGGGTGAGGAGGAGATCGCGTCCGTTCTCGCCCGTGCCGCCGGTGGCGGGCGGATCACTCCCGAAGAGGCGCTGCGGCTGTACACGAAGGCCCCACTGCATGCCCTCGGCCAGGCTGCCGACGCCGTCCGCCGCGGTCGTTTCCCGGACGGCATCGCAACGTACATCATCGATCGGAATATCAACTACACGAACGTCTGCGTGACCGCCTGCCGGTTCTGCGCGTTCTACCGCGCTCCTGGGCATTCCGAAGGCTGGGTCCGCGACGTCGACGACATTGTCGCGAAGTGTGGTGAAGCGGTGGAGCTGGGGGCAACCCAGATCATGCTCCAGGGCGGTCATCACCCCGAGTTCGGCATTGAGTGGTACGAGGGCACCTTCGCGGCAATCAGGCGGGCGTACCCGCAGCTCACCCTGCATTCTCTGGGCGCCAGCGAGGTCGTTCACATCGCGCGGACGTCCGGGCTGAGCCATGGCGACGTCATCGCCCGGCTGCGCGACGCGGGGCTCGACAGTTTCGCCGGGGCGGGAGCGGAGATTCTCACCGAGCGTCCTCGGCGCGCGATCGCCCCGCTCAAGGAGCCGGGGCAGGTCTGGCTGTCAGTCATGGAGACCGCTCACGGCCTTGGCATGGAGTCGACCGCGACGTTCATGATGGGCACCGGCGAGACCAACGCCGAGCGCATCGAGCACCTGCGGATGATCCGTGACGTCCAGGACCGCACCGGCGGTTTCCGGTCGTTCATCCCGTGGACCTACCAGCCGGAGAACAACCACCTGCGCGGCCGGACCCAGGCGTCGACCATCGAGTACCTGCGGCTGGTGGCGCTGGCCCGGCTCTTCTTCGACAACATCGCGCATCTGCAGGGCTCGTGGCTGACGACCGGCAAGGAGGTCGGCCAGCTCACCCTGCACATGGGCGCGGACGATCTGGGTTCGGTCATGCTGGAGGAGAACGTGGTGTCCTCGGCCGGTGCCCGTCACCGCACCAACCGGACGGAGCTGATCGGTCTGATCCGCGCCGCCGACCGGATCCCGGCGCAGCGCGACACCCTCTACCGGCACTTGGTCGTGCACCGTGACCCGGCGCAGGATCCCGTTGACGACCGGGTGGCCTCGCACTTCTCCTCGACCGCGCTGCCATCGCCACCCATGCTGCCGATTGTCGCCACAAGGTGACGCCTTTCATCGATCCGGCATGACGAACGGCCGGGGCCGGCAGCGGCAATCCCGCTGGATCTTCCGGACCCAGGGTGCGCTGGGAGCAGCTGCTCAACAGGGATAGCCGGTTACGGTGGCGTCCGGCTGGCCCCATTCACAGGGCGCTCGTGGGATCGCTGGGCTGTTTACCCGTTGCCTGGCCAGAGCGCCCTCGCGCCGCCCCAGCCCCGCGCCGCCGCGCCCCCTATTACCGGACGCTCTCAATCTCACCCAGTCATGTCGAGCGTTTTGGCGCGGGATGCGCTTTGCATACATTTCCAAGATTCAGAGTGGGTTCTTAGCGGTCGCCGCCGGCAGCGGTGGAGCGCTCGAAGCGTTCGGTCCAATAGATGTGATTTATATCACATACACTGGCTCTTGTTCGGTTGATTCTTTGCAACCAAAATCGAGTTTGCTTATCAAACTCACTATGCTGATGTGTGCTTCGTCCACTGGAGCCTGAACGGAATCTAGGAGTGAAAGTGGCTGAGGTCGTGTCCGGAATTTTGTCCGAACCGCTGGATATTCTGGGGCGACTGTTGGCGCCCGAGGGAAAGCAAAATCCATATCCATTATACGAGGAAATGCGCGCGCATGGCCCCGTGGTGACCATTGCGGGCGTTCATACATTTATCACCGGCTACGCTGAATGTGCGCAGGCGCTGCGGGAACCGCGGTTGTTGTCAACCGATGCGGCGGTTCAGGACCAGCGGCTTCAGGGCTGGCATGAGCATTCGTCCTGGCGCTGGCTCACACAGAACATGTTGTTCAGCAATGATCCGGATCACGATCGCCTGCGCCGGTTCTTCGGCAACGCGTTTTCCGCGCGGCGGGTTGCCGAGATGCGGTCGTTGGTTGAGGAGCTGGCCTACGATGCCGTGCGGCACGTCGCCACGCTCGGAGCGGGTGGCCAGGTCGTGGATCTGGTCCCCGAGTTCTCCTTCCGGTTCCCGATGGCTGTCATCGGCCGGCTGCTTGGCGTTCCCGAGGCCGACCAGCTGAGATTCCGCGAGGCCATCGGGGACATCACAAGTGCCCTCGAACCGGTCCGCGACCTACGCGAGCTGGAGCGTGGGGACGCGGGTATGGATCTGTTGGCGAAATACTTGACCACGCTCATCGCGCGGTTACGAGAGACTCCCGGCCCGGATCTGACCAGCGGCTGGATCAAGGCCCTGAACGAGGACGCGGAAATTACCGAGGAGGAGCTCTTAGCCAATCTTATGCTGCTGCTTGTCGCCGCCACCGAAGCGCCCCAGGATTTACTGAGCAACACGGTGAGGCTGGCGCTCGAACAACCCGCCCACGCCGCGCGGCTGCGCGAAAATCCAGAATTCGTGGAGAGTTTCGTCAAGGAGACGCTGCGGTTTGACCCGGCTGTCCAGGTCCTGAACCGGGTCGCTGCGGAGGACCTGGACTTCTTCGGGGCCCGCGTGACAGCACACTCCCCGGTCACGCTGCTCATCGCCGCGGGTAACCGGGATCCTCGCAGATTCGACAACCCTCTCATGTTTGATCCAGCCCGGCCTGACAACCAGGCACTGACCTTCAGCGCGGGCGGCCACTACTGTCTGGGCGCGGCGCTTGCCCACATGTCGGCCGAGGTCGTGCTTCCGCTGCTGCTGCGAAGTTTCCCGGACCTGTCGCTGGCTGGGGACGCGACCTTCCGCGTCCAGGTCGTCCAGCGCGGCCATGAGCACTTGCCAGTCGCAATCAACTGACATCGACACGCACAGCGAAAGGACAGTGCCGAGCATGGGCATATTGTCGGGAAAAACCGCCCTGGTCACCGGTGCGAGCAGAGGCATCGGACGTGCTGTCGCCGAACGGCTCGCCGCTGACGGAGCGCGGGTGGGCGTGCACTACGCCAACAACGGGACAGCCGCGAAGGACGTCGTGACGGCGATCGAGAAGGCGGGGGGCGAGGCATTCAGCTTTCGGACGGAGCTGGGCGTGCCGGACGACGCGGTTGCGTTGTGGGCCGAGTTCGACAAGTACGCCGACGGGCTCGACATTCTGGTCAACAATGCCGGTGTCGGCCTGACGGCACCGATTGATCAGGTGCAGGAAATCGATTTCGACCGGCTTTTCGCCGTCAATGTCAAGGCTCCGTTTTTTATCATCCAGCAGGGCCTCGGCCGGCTGCGCGACAGCGGGCGGATCATCAACCTGTCCAGCGCCACCGCCCGGATCGCGATGCCCCTCGTGGCCGCCTACTCCGCGTCCAAGGGCGCGATCAACACGTTGACCCTGACGCTGGCCGAGGCGCTCGCTCCCCGCGGCATCACGGTGAACGCGGTCGCGCCCGGCATCGTCGAGACCGACTTCAACCCGTGGCTGGCCATCCCCGAGATGCGGGCCAGGGTCGAGCGCTACGCGGCGTTCGGCCGCATCGCCACGCCTGATGACGTGGTCGGCCTGGTGGCGTTCGTGGCCTCGGAGGAAGCCCGATGGATCACCGGGCAGATTCTCGACGTCAGCGGTGGCTCCGGCCTCGGCAACGGATCAGCCTGATCCACCACACGGATACAGCGGCGCGCGTCCCTGGTGCGTGCGCCGCTTCTAGGGCGTGTCTGATGGATGTTGGTCGATGTGGGCGATGATCCAGAAAGTGGCCTGTAAGGCGGAGGAGGCCCGGATAGCGGTGTTCTATCCGGACCGACGACAACGCCGCAGGATGCCTTCTGGGCATTGATCCGCACGATCGAAGATCCATCAGACACGCCCTAGGCGTGTTTCTTGATCCATGCCTCTGTTGCCGGGCGCTCTTGCGCGCGCTCCTCCACCACCCGATGATCGAGAGGGTATTGATCGTGAAATCGCCAGGCCATCGAATCAACAGACGAGTCCTGCTGAGCGGTACCGCAGGAGCCGGTGGCGCCGCTGTGCTTGCGGGGGCCGCCCCCGCTGCCGCCCATGTGGACCCAGCCACCGGCCCGACGATCGGACCGGCCGATCCGCGTTATGCGTTGCTGACGACCGGGAACAACCAGCGTTTTGTGGCCAGACCCGAATATGTTCGAATGATCCATTCCACGGAGGATGCGGTCTCCGCGTTACGCGCGGCAGCCACGGCCGGAAAACGAGTCTCGGTGCGTAGCGGCGGTCACTGTTTCACGGACCTTGCCTGCAATCCCGACGTCCAGGTCATCCTGGATTTCTCCGATCTGAACTCCGTGGACTACGACCCAGAGCTGGGTGCGTTTGCCATTCAGCCTGGCGCTCGTCTGATCAATATCTACGAGAAGCTGTACAAGGGCTGGGGAGTCGCCCTTCCCGCTGGGGTCTGCTACAGCGTCGGCGCGGGCGGCCATGTCGCGGGCGGGGGATATGGCCTGCTGTCCCGGCAGCATCGACTGGTGGTCGACCACCTCTATGCCGTCGAGGTGGTGACTGTGGACGCCGGCGGGCGGGTCCGGATCGTGCGGGCGACCCGGGAGCCCACCGATCCGAACCGGGAGCTGTGGTGGGCTCATACCGGCGGTGGCGGTGGCAACTTCGGCCTGGTCACCAAGTACTGGTTCCGTTCTCCGGACGCCACCGGGTCTTCGCCCGCGGCCCAGCTGATGTCGCCTCCGTCGGAGGTGCTGTTCAACGCCGTCGCCATCCGCTGGGCCGATCTCGACCAGGCGAAATTCAGCCGGCTGATGAAGAATTACGGAGCTTGGCACGAGGCCAACAGCTCGCCGGACTCGCCATACCATTACTTGTCAAGCATCATCAACGTGGGCGTCAGAGCGGCTGGCGGCATCGGCGTGATCACCCAGGTGGACGCCACCGTATCGAACGCCGATCAGCTCCTGACGGACTATGTGGCCGCGCTCAACGACGGTGTGGGCGTCCAGCTGTACCCGCAGCCGGCGATGCCGCAGTTCGCGACCGCCCGGCGGCTGCCCTGGATGCGGGCGACCCGCTTGATCGGAACCAGCAACGTCACGGTTAACGACCCAACGCTGCGGGCCGCCCACAAGTCCGCCCTGATCCGGAGGAACTTCACCGACCAGCAGGTGGCGGCGCTGTACACCCGCCTGACCGATCCGGCTTATACCAACCCCCGGGCGATGGTGTTCCTTTTCTCGTACGGGGGACGGATCAACGATGTCGCGCCGGACGCCACCGCCAGCGCTCAACGCAGCTCCGCCTTCAAGATGCTGTTCCAGAACCTTTGGGACGACCCGGGCCAGGACGCGGTCAACCTTGCCTGGCTCCGCGGCCTGTACGCGGATTTTTTTGCCGCTACCGGCGGTGCCCCGGAACTTGACGGACAAGCTGATGGATGTTACATCAACTACGCCGACGCGGACATGGCCGACCCGACGTTCAACACTTCGGGAGTGCCCTGGCAAACGCTTTACTACAAGGGCAACTACGCCAGGCTCCAACGGGCCAAGCGGAAGTGGGATCCGTCGAACTTCTTCCGGCACTCGCTGTCGATCCAACCTTAAGAACGACCGGCAACAGGGGACGCGGCGTCGCGGGGCCAGGGCACGCACCTCGACGTAGCGGTCGAAGCCGGAGGGGCGATCGGCGAATCGACGACCTGTGGATTGTCTGTCAGGCTTGACCCCGTTCATGGGGTGACGTCGCGTCTGGCCATCACCGGGAAGGCGTCGCCGGTGAGCGGGCGGATGTGCCTTCCGGGAAGGACAGCATGTCGACATCTGACAGTAGTCGGGTCAACGCTGAAGGAAGCTGGGCGCAACGGGCTGAGGCACAACTGCCGACCCGGCGGGCCGAGGAGGAGGTCCAACGCCGGCTCGCCCATGGCCTGGCGGGCGCGCCGACGATCACCGATCGTACGATCCCGACCTTCGCCCGCGGGGAGGCACCGCACTTCGCGGGCGAACGGGGCACCTTCCTGAAATGCCCTTATATCGAGGATGTGCACGATGTCGGCGACGCCGAGGTAGCGATCTTCGGGGTCCCACTGGACGCCGGGACGACCTACCGGCCAGGCACGCGCTTCGGCCCGCAGGGTATCCGGCGCTCGACCAACCTGTTCGGCACCTACTCCTATGAACTCGGCGTCGACCTGCGCGAACAGCTCAATCTGGTCGACATCGGGGACGTGTTCACCATTCCCGGGAACCTGGAGAAGTCCTTCGACCAGATCAGCCAGGCGATGGCCCACGTCGTGCGGCGGGGCGTGGTGCCGGTCGTCCTGGGCGGGGATCACTCGATCGGTTTCCCGACCATCCGCGGGATGGCACCGTATCTGGACGGCAACATCGGGATCATCCACTTCGACCGGCACGTCGACACCCAGGAGAGCGACCTCGACGAGCGGATGCACACCACGCCGTGGTTCCACGCGACCAACATCCGCAATGCGCCGGCCACGAACCTGGTCCAGATCGGTATCGGAGGCTGGCAGGCGCCCCGGGCCGGTGTCAAGGTCGGCCGCGAACGCGGCACGACCGTCATCACCGTCGGCGACGTGGAACGGGTCGGTGTCGAGAAGATCGCCGAAGTCGCCTTGGAGACGGCGTGGAAGGACGCCACCGCGGTGTACCTGTCCTTCGACATCGACGTGATCGACGCCGGTTTCGTCCCCGGCACCGGCTGGCCCGAACCGGGCGGTCTGCTGCCCCGCGAGGCCCTCAGCCTCGTCCGGATGATCTCCGAACCCGGGCTGGCGGGCATCGAGGTCGTCGAGTGCTCCCCGCCCTATGACTGGGCCGAACAGACCGCGCTGCTGTCCAGCCGGGTGATCCTCGACAGCCTCGCCACCCAGATCCGCAGCGGCAAGCTCGGCCGCAAGCCAGCCACCGCCAGCCGCCACGCCTGGGGGCCCTACCCCGATGCCGCCAGCGATCATCATCCAGATCCCCTGAACACGACCATCGACCCGCACAGCCGGTAGCGCTTCACCGAGCTGGCTGACGGCGTGATCGGACGGGACCCCGGCCGGCTCCCGGCCGCGGGTCTCGAAATGCGCTCGGAGCGCGGCACTCTCGTGCGCACGCAGCTTCAGGAAGAAGCCATCTGCGCGTACGGGAACTCAGGCTAGCCTGGCCGGGTGACCGTGCCTACCGGACCGAAGATCGAATTGCACGTCCACCTGGAGGGCACCGTCCGCCCGGCGACCTTGTTGGAGATGGCGCGGCGCAACGGCGAGCCGCTGCCGGCAACCACGGTTGAGGAGCTCACCGAGCTCTACCGGTTCCGGGACTTCGATCATTTTATCGAGATCTGGATCCTCACCACGCACGTGATGCGCACCGCCGAGGACTTCCGCCAGGTCGTCGTCGACTATGCGGCCGAGGCTTCCGCGCACGGCGCGGTGTACATCGAGGGGATCTTCTCGCCATGGTTCCGGGTCCAGCGCGGGATCTCCTGGGAGGAGATCTTCAACGGCTACGCCGACGGCGTGGCCGAGGCCCGTGAACGGTTCGGCGTGGACATGCGTCTGACCCCGGACGTCGACCGCATCCTGCCGCCGGATGCGGCCTGCGAGATAGCGCGCCAGGCGGTCCGGTTCCGTGACCGGGGGATCGTCGGGCTGGGCCTTGGCGGGCCGGAGGCCGGCCATCCGCCCGAGCCGTATGCGCGGGCGTTCGCCATCGCCGCCGACGGTGGGCTCGCGGCTGTCCCACACGCGGGTGAGACCAGCGGGCCGGAATCGGTCAGAGGCGCTGTCGAGGCCCTGGGCGCCCGCCGCATCCGCCACGGCATCCGAGCGGTGGACGATCCTGGTCTCATGGCCGAGCTCGCTGGCCGGGGCATCGTCCTAGACGTCTGCCCGGTGTCCAACCTGCGGACGCGGTCGGTGGCCGAACTTGCCGCGCATCCCCTGCCCACGCTCCTGGCCGCCGGTGTCCGCTGCTCGCTGGCGACCGATGACCCGGCCATGTTCGCCACCAGCCTCGGCCGAGAGCACGCGGTCGCCGCCGCGTTGGGCGCCCGCGCCCGTGACCTTTACGAGGCAGGGGTCGCCGGGGCGCTGTGCGACCCGGCGACGCGGGAACGGCTGGCGGCGATCGGTGCCGTCACCGACTGGGAGGCGGTCCAGGCCGCGCTGGCTACGGTGGCTGAAGCTGATCAGTTGGCCGCGGGCATAGCCGCGGCTGGCCGCCCGGCCGCGTCCGGCGCCGGGACGGCCGGTGGGACCGGCGCCGGGACGGTGCCGCGATGAGCCCTCGTCCGAGAGCGGGCACAGCGGCCGGTCGGCCTGGGCTGGAGAAGCGGCCGGACGAGGTCGCGGCGATGTTCGACGGTGTCGCGCGCCGTTACGACATCACCAACACGGTGCTGTCCGCGGGCCGGGACAGCGGCTGGCGCATGGCGACCGCCGACGCGCTCGACCTGCGCCCGGGACTGCGGGTGCTGGACCTCGCGGCTGGCACCGCCACGTCCGCCCAGGCCTTCGCCTCCCGCGGAGCCATGGTCGTGGCCTGTGATTTCTCCCTGGGCATGTTGCGGGTCGGCCGCCAACGCCTCCAGCGCCGGCCCGGCACGGCCGTCGGCGCCGGCGGCGGCGCTGTCACGCTGGTCGCCGGGGACGGGCTCGCGCTGCCGTTCCCGGACGCGTCCTTCGACCGGGTGACGATCTCGTTCGGCCTGCGCAATGTCGTCGATGTGGATGCCTGCCTCGCGGAGCTGGCGCGGGTGACCCGGCCGGGCGGGCGCCTGGTGGTCTGCGAGTTCAGCCGGCCCACCTGGGCGCCGTGGCGCACGGTCTACCTGGAGTACCTGATGCGGGCGCTGCCCGGGCTCGCCCGCGCGGTCAGCAGCAGCCCGGGTTCCTACGTCTACCTGGCTGAGTCGATCCGCGCCTGGCCGGACCAGCCGGCGCTGGCCACCCGTATCGCCGGAGCCGGCTGGACGGGGGTTGGCTGGCGCAATCTCACCGGCGGCATCGTGGCGTTACATCGCGCCGTCCGCCCGCCCGGCGCTGGCGCCCGCGACCACTGACGATAGGTCCTGGCCTGTGTCTGTTCCGCCTCTGTCCTGCCTGTGAGCTGGCACATCATCCCCATCTGACCGTCCGGCTACGCTGATCCAGCCATCGGGTTCCCGGCCCTCGCCCGCTGGTCCGCACGACGCGGGGCAGGTTCGCGATCCCGGCGCCTGTGCCAACCGCGGGCGCAGGGCCTAGACTCGCCGTTGCGCTCGTGAAAACGTTCACGAGCGGCGGAAGTGTGGCGAGTGGGAACACCCCGGCGATCCGGAGCGGTGCGTGATCATGACAGCGGTCCAGGCCGAGCATGCCGATGTCATCGTTGTCGGCGCCGGACCAGGCGGATCGGCGGCCGCGTATCACCTGGCCCGTACCGGGCTTGATGTCGTCCTCCTGGAGAAGACGAGTTTCCCGCGGGAAAAGGTCTGCGGTGACGGGCTCACGCCGCGAGCCGTCCGCAGCCTGATCGAGATGGGCATCGACACCGGGACTGATCCGGACCGGGACGCCTTGGACCGGGACGCCTTGGACCGGGACGCCTTGGACCGGGACGCTTTGGGCGGGAATGGCGTTCGGGCGGACTCTGGATGGGCACGGAACCGCGGCCTGCGGATCATCAGCGGCCGGGCGCGGCTCGAGCTGCCCTGGCCCGAGCTCGCCAGCTGGCCGGACTACGGCCTCGTCCGTCCCCGGCGCGACTTCGACGAACTGCTCGCCCGGCATGCGCAGGGCGCGGGGGCCAGGCTGCGGGAGCGGACCGCGGTCACCGGACCGGTCCTCGACGAGCGTACGGGCCGGGTCATCGGCGTGAGCGCGAAGGCCGGCCGCGGCGGGGAACCGGTCGAGTTCCGCGCTCCGCTGGTGATCGCCGCTGACGGCAACAGCGCGCGGATGGCCCTGTCGCTCGGCATCGGCCGCCGCGAGAACCGTCCGCTCGGGGTCGCCGTACGCCGGTACTATCGCAGCCCCCGTACCCACGACGACTTCCTGGAATCCCATCTGGAACTGTGGGAGGGCGCGCCGGGAGCCTCCCGCCTGCTTCCGGGCTACGGTTGGATCTTCGGTATTGGGGACGGGACGAGCAATGTCGGGCTCGGGATCCTGAACACCACCAGCGCCTTCCAGAACACCGACTACAAGGATCTGCTCCGGCGCTGGCTCGGCGGCCTCCCGCCGGAGTGGGGCTACACCGAGGAGAACGCGACCGGCCCGGTACGCGGCGGCGCGCTGCCGATGGCTTTCAACCGCACGCCGCACTATCGCGACGGCCTCATGCTCGTCGGGGACGCGGGCGGTGCGATCAACCCGTTCAACGGTGAGGGAATCGCCTACGCCATGGAGTCCGGGCGCCTCGCCGCCGAGGTAGCCGTGCAGGCACTGGCCCGCGCGGGGGGAGCGGCGCGGGAACGGGCCTTGCAGGCATACCCGCATGTCCTCCAGCAGCGATACGGCGGCTATTACACCCTTGGCCGGATGTTCGTCCAGTTGATCGGGAACCCGGCCGTGATGCGGACGGCAACCCGGTACGGGCTGCCGCGACCGACGCTCATGCGCTTCACCCTGAAGCTGCTGGCGAATCTCACGGACCCGCGGGGAGGTGATGCGCTGGATCGTCTGATCAACGCGATGTCCACGCTCGCACCCGCGACCTAGGTCGACGAGCATGCGATCATGGTTTTCTCCGTAGGCTCGGCGGCGCCGAAGGCTATCGGCGGCCAACGAGTTCGCGCGATTATGGTTGTTTCGCGCAATCGGCGGCCCCGGGGCCGCCAGCGGGTCGAAACGTGCCTCGGCGGATGCCGCCGGACATCACCTGCCGCTCCGGGGCAAACCGGTGTGAACCTTCGGATCGGATGTCGCGTAGGCTCCCTGGCGCGATCCGATCAGCTAGCCCCGGGTCGCTTGGAAATGATCGTCAACCGCGCACCGCCACTGCCACATTCCGCACGAGACCTGCAGAGAGGAGCTCGGCATGCTGTCGAATTACGTGCCGATCCTCGTACTTTTAGTAATCGCGGCAGCGTTCGCGATCGGATCTGTGATCATGGGGTCGCTGGTCGGCCCGAAGCGGTACAACCGCGCCAAGCTCGACGCCTATGAGTGCGGAATCGAGCCGTCGCCCGAGCCGGCCGGTCCGCACCGGTTCCCGGTGAAGTTCTACCTGACCGCGATGTTGTTCATCGTTTTTGACATCGAGATCATTTTTCTGTACCCGTGGGCGGTCGCCTTCGGGAGCCTGGGGATCTTCGGGCTGGTCGAGATGGTGTTGTTCATCGCCACCGTTTTCGTCGCCTACGCGTACGTGTGGCGGCGTGGAGGCCTCGAATGGGACTAGAAGAGAAGCTGCCGGGCGGCCTGCTGCTCACGACCGTCGAGAAGATGGCCAACTGGTCGCGGCGGTCCTCCCTGTGGCCGGCGACTTTCGGGCTGGCATGCTGCGCCATCGAGATGATGTCGACGGGCGCGGGTCGCTACGATCTCGCCCGGTTCGGCATGGAGGTGTTCCGGGCCAGCCCGCGCCAGGCTGACCTTATGATCGTCGCGGGCCGGGTCAGCCAGAAGATGGCCCCGGTGCTGCGCCAGATCTATGACCAGATGCCCGAGCCCAAATGGGTGCTCTCGATGGGCGTGTGCGCGAGCAGCGGCGGGATGTTCAACAACTACGCCATCGTGCAGGGTGTGGACCACATCGTCCCGGTGGACATGTACCTGCCGGGCTGCCCGCCGCGGCCGGAGATGCTCATGGACGCGATCCTGAAGCTGCACGAGAAGATTCTCACCGGCACGGTGACAGGCAAGCTCGAATACACGAAGATCGGCGAGTCGCCCTACCCGAAGCCGATCGAGGTGGCTACCGCGCGGGCCGGTCTGCCGGCCGGGGCGCTGGAAACCAGTACGTTGTCGGTCAACGACCGTAAGCGGTTCCGCCTTCCCGCCGGTGCCCCGGTGCCGACCGGGGCCGGCGCGGTCGAGCCGTCACTTGACACCCGTCGGCCCGCTTCGATCGCGCCCGGCTCGGTGTTCGGCCGGATGAAGCGCCCCGTGCCCGGCGCGAAGCCGGCCGGCGAAGCCCGTCCGACCGGTGGGCCGCGTTCGCCCGCTGGCGGTGCGATCGGTGACAACCTGGGTGCGGTGCCGGCCGCCGGGGCCGTAGCGGATCACGGGGACGAGACATGAGCGAGATCCCGGCGGGTTCGGGCGAAGCGCGGGGCACGCCGGCGAAGCCCGCCGCGCGGGGGGCACTGGCGGAGGCAGCGGGCAGCGGGGGATCGCGTCGGCGTGACGCCTTCGGCGCGTCCGGTTCCGGCGACACCTCCGGTTTCGGTGGTCTCGTCGAGAACCTTCCGGCTCCGGCCTCGACCGCACGGCCCTTCGGCGATCCTGATGCCGACACGGTCTACGACGCCTTGGAGCGCTCTTTCCCGCAGCTCACCGAGGCACTCGAGCGAGTGGTCGTCGAGCGTGGGGAGCTGACGCTGCATGTGCGGCGGGACTACCTGCTCGCGGTCGCGCGGACGCTGCGGGACGATCCGGGCCTGCGCTTCGAGCTGCTGTGCGGGGTCTCCGGCGTGGACTACCCCGACGACTCGACCGGCCGGCGGCTGCACGCCGTCTACCACCTGCTGTCGATGACCTGGCGCCGCCGCGTCCGGGTCGAGGTCGCTCTTGCCGACGATGACCCGGTTGTCCCGAGTGTCATGGGCGTCTGGCCCACCGCGGACTGGCACGAGCGGGAGACCTACGACTTCTTCGGCATAGTCTTCTCCGGTCGCGACAGCCTCACCAGAATCATGATGCCGGACGACTGGACCGGTCACCCACAGCGCAAGGACTATCCGCTTGGCGGCGTGCCCGTCGACTACAAGGGCGCCCAGGTGCCGGCGCCCGATGCGCGGCGGAGCTACTCGTGATCGTCCGTATCTCCCCGCGCCGTGGGCTTCACCCGCGCCGTCCCACCGCGCGCCGTCCCACCGCGCGCTGTCCTTACCAACGAGGTTCGTTATGACCACCCATGCCGCCGAGACGTCCAGCGCATCCAGCGCATCCAGTACGTCCAACACATTCGCCAGGCCGCCGGCCGACGATGTCCCCGCGGATGTCCCCGCTGGCGTTCCCGCGGCCGCCTACGAGGCCGGCTTCACCGAATCGGCGAGCGGACGGGTCTACACCGTTACCGGTGGTGACTGGGAGCAGGTGCTCGGCGCTGGCGAGGACTACACCGAGCGCCTCACCGTCAACATGGGCCCGCAGCACCCGTCCACCCACGGGGTGCTGCGTCTCGTCCTGGAGATCGAGGGCGAGACGGTCGTCCAGACCCGGGTCGTGATCGGTTACCTGCACACCGGGATCGAGAAGAGCTGTGAGTTCCGTACCTGGACGCAGGCGGTCACCTTCCTCACCCGGGCGGACTACCTCTCGCCGCTGTACAACGAGACGGCCTACTGCCTGGCCGTGGAGAAACTGCTCGGTGTCACCGAGGAGATCCCCGAGCGGGCGACCGTCATCCGCGTGCTGGTGATGGAACTCCAGCGGATCGCCTCCCACCTGGTGTGGCTCGCCACCGGGGCGATGGAGATCGGCGCTACCACCGGGATGATTTTCGGTTTCCGGGAGCGCGAGAAGATCCTGGATCTCCTGGAGGCGATCACCGGTCTGCGGATGAACCACGCCTACATCCGGCCTGGCGGGCTGGCCCAGGACCTTCCCGACGGGGTCGAACGCGACATCCGGGCCTTCCTCGACGACATGCCGAAGCGGATCAGGGAGTACCACGCCCTGCTGTCCGGGCAGCCGATCTGGAAGGGCCGCATGGTCGATGTCAATTACATCGACGCGGCCAGCTGCATCGCGCTCGGCGTGACCGGACCGGTGCTGCGCGCGGCCGGACTGGCCTGGGACCTGCGCAAGACCATGCCGTACTGCGGTTATGAGACCTACGACTTTGATGTCCCCACCTCGCTGGATGCCGACTCCTACGCCCGCTACCTCGTGCGGCTGGAGGAGATGGGCGAGTCGCTGAAGATCATTGAGCAGTGCCTGGCCCGCTTGCGCCCCGGCCCGGTGATGATTGCCGACAAGAAGATCGCCTGGCCGGCGCAGCTGTCCATCGGCACTGACGGGATGGGTAATTCGCTTGATCACATTCGTAAGATCATGGGTACTTCGATGGAAGCTCTGATCCACCACTTCAAACTGGTCACCGAGGGCTTCCGGGTCCCGGCCGGGCAGGTGTACACAGCGGTGGAGTCGCCCCGCGGTGAGCTCGGTTACCACGTGGTCAGCGACGGCGGTACCAGGCCGCACCGCGTCCACGTCCGTGATCCAAGCTTTGTCAACCTGCAGGCGGTCCCGGCGATGACCGAAGGCGGCCAGATCGCGGACGTGATCGTCGGCGTGGCGTCCGTCGACCCGGTGCTCGGGGGAGTTGATCGCTGATGCCGATGACCGAACGGACTCGCGCCGCCGTGCGGGACATCATCGCCCGGTACCCGCAGGGCCGTTCCCGCTCGGCCCTGCTGCCCATGCTGCATCTCGTACAGGCAGAGGACGGTTGTGTCACGGCTGAGGGGATCGAGTTCTGCGCTACCGAACTCGGTATCACCCAGGCCGAGGTCAGCGCGGTCGCGACCTTCTACACGATGTACAAGCGCCAGCCGGCCGGCGACTGGCTGGTGTCGGTCTGCACGAACCTGTCGTGCGCGCTGCTCGGCGGCGAGGACGTCTACGCCCGGCTTTCCCAGCATCTCGGCGTCGGCCACGATCAGACGACGCCGGACGGCGCGATCACCCTGGAGCATGCGGAGTGCCTGGCGGCCTGCGACTACGCACCGGTGATGACCGTGAACTACGAGTTTTTCGACCAGGTGGACCCGGATTCCGCCGTTGAGATCGTGGACGCGCTCCAACGCGGCGAACGCCCGGTGCCGACCCGCGGCGCGCCGTTGTGCACGTTTGTCGAGGCGTCCCGGCAGCTGGCTGGTTTCCACGACCCGCGCCCCGGCGCGGTGGCCGGGCCGGGGGTGGGCGAACCATCCGTCGCGGGTCTCCTGATCGCGGACGCCGGCACGCCGGCCGGCACCGCGGCCGGTGCTGCCAGGCGGACCCACACCGTGCCGACCGACCATCCGACGAAGGGGAGCTGACCATGCCGGTCACCCCGGTCCTCACCGGACGCTGGAACACTCCGGAGTCCTGGACGCTCGCCACCTACGAACGCACCGACGGTTACCAGGCGCTGCGCCAGGCGCTGGAGATGGGTCCGGACGGCATCATCGGGCTTGTCAAGGACTCCGGTCTGCGGGGCCGCGGTGGCGCCGGCTTCCCCACGGGCATGAAGTGGAGCTTCATCCCGCAGGGGGACGGCAAACCGCACTACCTGGTCATCAACGCGGACGAAGGCGAGCCCGGCACCTGCAAGGACGCGCCGCTGATGATGGCCGACCCGCATTCGCTGATCGAGGGCATCATCATCGCCTCCTTTGCGGTGCGGGCGAACCACGCCTTCATCTACCTGCGCGGGGAACTGGTGCACTGCGGGCGCCGGCTGCGGGCCGCGGTCGCCGAGGCCTATCACGCCGGCTACCTCGGCGCCGACATCCTCGGCAGTGGGTTCAGCCTGGACCTGGTCGTCCATTCCGGCGCCGGTGCCTACATCTGCGGCGAGGAGACCGCGCTGCTCGACTCCCTGGAGGGCCGCCGCGGCCAGCCTCGGCTGCGCCCACCCTTCCCGGCGACGCACGGGCTGTACGCATCGCCGACGGTGGTCAACAACGTCGAGACCATCGCCAGCGTCCCGTACATCGTCCGGCGCGGGGTCGAGTGGTTCCGATCGATGGGCCGAGAGCGTTCCCCCGGGCCGAAGATCTACAGCCTGTCCGGGCACGTGACCCGTCCGGGCCAGTACGAGGCACCGATGGGAACCACCCTCGCCGAGCTGTTGGAGATGGCCGGCGGCATCCGCGGGGGGCGGCGGCTGAAGGCCTGGACGCCTGGCGGATCCTCGACACCGATGCTCACCGCCGACCATCTCGACGTCCCGCTGGACTTCGAAGGCGTTGCCGAAGCCGGTTCGCTGCTTGGCACGGCCGCTATTATGATCATGGACGAGACCGTCGACATGCTCAGGGTCGTCCGGCGTCTCACCCAGTTCTACGCGCACGAGTCGTGCGGCAAGTGCACGCCGTGCCGGGAGGGGACGCCGTGGATGGTGGGCATCCTGTCCAGGCTTGAACGCGGTGAAGGCGACGTAACGGACGTCGATACCCTCCTTGACGCCTGTGACAATATCTTCGGCCGGGCTTTCTGCGCCCTTGCCGACGGCGCGACCTCGCCGATCGTCTCGGGAATCACGTTCTTCCGGGACGAGTTCCTCCGGGCCGTGCCCACTGGGTCCGCGCCGGGCCATGCCGGTACCGGCGCGCTGGCCACCGAATCCGCCGTTACCGAATCCGCCGCCACCGACAGCGTCGCCGGTTCGCCGGACGCCCTCGCGAGAGCTCACTGATCACTATGACAACCGTGTCGACGAGCAGCGCCTCGCAGCCCCCGGCCGTGCCCACACCGCCGGATCTTGTCACCCTGACCATCGACGGCCAGCCGGTCAGCGTTCCCAAGGGAACGTTGATCATCCGTGCGGCCGAGCTCCTCGGGATCGAGATCCCACGGTTCTGCGACCATCCGCTGCTGGACCCCGTCGGGGCCTGCCGGCAGTGCATCGTCGAGGTCGAGGGGCAGCGCAAGCCGGTCGCCTCCTGTACGACGACCGTGTCGGCCGACATGGTCGTGCGCACCCAGCTCACCTCGCCCGTCGCTACCAAGGCGCAGGCGGGGACGCTGGAGTTCCTGCTGCTCAACCATCCGCTGGATTGCCCGGTCTGTGACAAGGGCGGCGAGTGCCCGCTGCAGAACCAGGCCATGGCCAACGGCAAGGCCGTCTCCCGGTTCAAGGAACCCAAGCGGACGTACCCGAAGCCGCTGGCCATCTCCACCGAGATCCTGCTCGACCGGGAGCGCTGCGTGCTGTGCGCGCGCTGTACCCGGTTCTCCGCGCAGATCGCGGGTGACCCGTTCATCGAGCTGTTCGAGCGGGGCTCGGACGAGCAGGTGGCGGTCGCGGAAGGTGAGCCGTTCCACTCGTACTTCGCCGGCAACACCGTGCAGATCTGCCCGGTGGGGGCGCTCACCAGCGCGGCCTACCGCTTCCGCGCACGGCCGTTCGACCTGGTCTCCACCCCGACCACCTGTGAGCACTGCGCCGACGGATGCGCGCTGCGGACCGACCACCGCCGCGGCAAGGTGATGCGGCGGCTCGCCGCTGAGGACCCGGCCGTCAACGAGGAGTGGAACTGCGACAAGGGCCGGTTCGCCTTCGCCTACGCCAGCGCCGCTGACCGGCTGCGCACGCCGTTGGTCCGGGACGACTCCACCGGCGAGCTCGTCGAGGCCTCCTGGACCGAGGCGCTCGCGTTCGCGGCCCGCGGGCTCGCGGAATGCCGGGACCGTCATGGCGTCGGCGTCCTGGCCGGCGGCCGGCTGACCCGCGAGGACGCCTATGCCTACGCCAAGTTCGCCCGGCTTGTCCTGCGCACCAACGACGTGGACTTCCGCACCCGGCCGCACTCGGCGGAGGAGGAGGAGTTCCTGGCCCACGCCGTTGCCGGTACCGGCATCGGGGTGACCCATGCGGATCTCGAGTGCGCACCCGCCGTGCTGCTGGTCTGCCTGGAGCCCGAGGACGAGGCACCGATCATCTTCCTGCGGCTGCGCAAGGCCGCGGCCAAGCGGGGGACGGCGGTCTTCGCGCTGGCGCCGTTGGCCAGCCGGGGGCTGGCCAAGATGGCGGGGACGCTGCTGCCCGTCACCCCCGGTGGGGAAGCGGCGCTGCTGTCGAGCCTGGCGGCCGGGGATGGGACAGCCGGTCGCGCGCTGCGAGCGCCCGGGGCTGTCATCCTGGTGGGGGAGCGGGCCGCGCAGGCGCCTGGCACCTTCACCGCGGTCCTCCGGCTCGCGGAGGTGACCGGCGCGCGCCTGGCGTGGGTACCGCGCCGCGCCGGTGAACGGGGCGCCCTCGCCGCGGGCGTGCTGCCCTCGTTGCTGCCGGGTGGCCGCCCGGTCGCGGACGCGGTGGCCCGCGCCGAGGTCGGGACCGTCTGGGGCGAGGCCGTCCCAGCGCGGCCGGGCCGCGACACCGCGGCCATCCTTGCCGCCGCGGCTGCCGGTGAGCTCGATGGACTCGTCGTCGCCGGGATGGACGTCGACGACCTGCCGGATCCGGCCGTGGCGCTGGAGACGATCGCCTCGGTGCCGTTCTGCGTGTCGCTGGAGGTTCGCCGGTCCGCGGTAGCTGAGGTCGCCGATGTCGTTCTGCCGGTCGCGCCGGTGGCGGAGAAGGCGGGCTCGTTCGTCAACTGGGAGGGACGCCTGCGCGCGTTCCAACGGGCGCTGGAGACGCCGGCCCTCGCCGACCTGCGGGTGTTGGACATGCTTGCCGCCCATCTCGGGGTGGCGCTGGGTGTCGCGGACCCCGGCGCGGCCGCCCGCGAGCTCAGCAGGATCGGCCGTGCCGGTGCCGAGGTTCAGCGGGCGCCGGCACCGGCGGTCACACCGCCGGTGCCGGCTGAGCCGCCCGCCGGTCAAGCCGTCCTGGCCAGCTGGCACCAGCTGATCGATGACGGTCGGATGCAGGACGGCGAGCCCTATCTCGCGGGGACGGCCCGTCCGCCGAAGGCCAGACTGTCCGCGGCGACAGCCGGTGAGATCGGAGCGGTCGACGGCGATCTGGTCGCGGTCGCCAGCGACCGTGGGACGATCACCCTGCCTCTGGCGGTCGCGGTCATGCCTGACCGGGTGGTGTGGGTCCCGACGTATTCACCGGGGTCACACCTCCACCGCTGTCTGGCACCCCGCGCGGGCGAGCTGGTACGGGTCGGCGTGGCTGCCCGCACCCCGGCGAACGGCCGCGATCAGGCCCGCGCGCTGGCCACGGCCCAGGCCGGTCCCGCCGCCGTGGACGCCGCCATGGACACCGCCATGGACGCCGCCGCTGCCCAGACCTCGAAGGGCCGGTCATGAGCTATCCATCCTCGTTCGGGGCACCCGCGGTTCCGCCGCTGGCCGCCGCCGGAGATCCGGATCTGTCGGTCTTCGGTGGTGACCCGCTCTGGCTGATCCTCCTCAAGGCTGTCGCGGTGTTTGCCTTCCTCCTGCTGATGACGCTTTTCGCGATCGTGTTCGAGCGCAAGGTGGTCGCTCGGATGCAGCAGCGTGTCGGCCCGAACCGGCACGGGCCCAAGGGCTGGCTGCAGAGCCTTGCCGACGGCGTGAAGCTGATGCTCAAAGAGGACATCATCCCGGTTCTCGCGGACCGGCCGGTCTTCATCCTCGCGCCTGTCGTCTCAGCGATCCCCGCCTTCCTGGCCTTCTCGGTGATCCCGTTCGGGCCGGAAGTGTCGATCTTCGGTCATCACACCGCACTGCAGCTCGCGGACCTGCCGGTCGCGGTGCTGTTCGTGCTGTCCGCGTCGTCGCTGGGCGTGTACGGGCTCATTCTCTCCGGCTGGGCGAGCGGGTCGACCTACCCGTTGCTGGGTTCCCTGCGGTCGGCAGCACAGATCATCTCCTACGAGGTCGCGATGGGGCTGTCGTTCGTCGCGGTCTTCCTCAACTCGGGGACGCTGTCGACGTCGGGCATCATCGCTGGCCAGCGCCACTGGTGGAACGTGGTGCTGGTGCCGTCCTTCATCATCTACTGCATCGCGATGGTCGGCGAGACCAACCGGACGCCGTTCGACCTCCCCGAAGCCGAAGGCGAGCTGGTCGGCGGCTTCCACACCGAGTACAGCTCGATCAAGTTCGCCTTCTTCTTCCTTGCCGAGTACATCAACACGGTCACCGTGTCGGCGGTGGCGACGACGCTGTTCCTCGGCGGGTGGCAGCCGCCGCCGATCCCGTACTTCTCGCACTTCGACACCGGCTGGTTCCCGGTGATCTGGTTCGTGCTGAAACTACTGGCCTTCCTGTTCCTTTTCATCTGGCTGCGCGGCACCCTGCCGAGGCTGCGTTACGACCAGTTCATGGCGTTCGGCTGGAAAGTCCTGATTCCGGTCGGGCTTGTCTGGCTGCTCGCCGTGGCGACGTTCAAGGTATATCGAGAGAATGTCACCGACCGGACGCCGTGGCTGATCGGCTTCGGGATCGCGGTGGGAATTCTTTTGATCATTACGCTGGTCGACCCCGGCGCTCGCAAGCACGCCGAGCGTCTCGAGGCCGCTGAACGGGAGCGCACGCGCAACGCACCCAGCCTGGACAGGATTCCGTGGCCGCCACCGCAGCCGTCGTCGAAGTCACCGTCGCCGCCGTACGGCCCCGGCCCGAATCGCCCATCTTCCGTCATCGTCGCGGGTGGACCGCGTCAGGAGAGCTGAGCCATGGGGATCCTCGACCCCTACAAGGGTTTCGGCGTCACCTTCTCGACCATGTTCAAGAAGCCGACGACCGAGCAGTATCCGGAGGAGAAGAAGGCGACCGCGCCCCGCTTCCACGGCCGGCACCAGCTCAACCGCCATCCTGACGGGCTGGAGAAGTGCGTCGGGTGTGAACTGTGCGCCTGGGCGTGCCCGGCGGACGCGATCTACGTCGAAGGCGCCGACAACACCGAGGCGCAACGCTATTCCCCGGGGGAACGGTACGGGCGTGTCTACCAGATCAACTATCTGCGCTGCATCCTGTGCGGCCTGTGTATAGAGGCGTGCCCGACCAGAGCGCTGACCATGACAAACGACTACGAGCTCGCCGACGACAGCCGCACTGACCTCATCTTCACCAAGGAACAGCTGCTCGCCCCGCTGCGGGAGGGGATGACGGCGCCGCCGCATCCGATGTTTCTTGGCGAGAGCGAAACGGACTACTACCGGTTTGACCCGAACCGTTCGGGTCCGTTCGACGCCTCCGGGGCCAGGGCCGCGGACTTCACGCCCGAGGGCGGCGCGGGCTCCGGGTCACCCGGCCTGGACGCGGTGTCCGGCGGGGATCCGGAGCTGGTCCGATGAACGCCGCGATCCTGGTTCAGGCGGCGGGTGAGTTCACCCGGACGTCCGGCGGTGAAGCCGCGACATTCTGGGTCCTCGCCCCGGTCGCGGTCCTCGCCGCGCTCGGCATGGTGCTCGCCCGCAGCGCCGTTCACGGTGCGCTGCTGCTGGTCGTGAACCTTTTTTGCCTGGCCGTGTTCTACCTGCTACAGGACGCGCCGTTCCTCGGTTTCGTACAGATCATCGTGTACACCGGGGCAATCATGGTGCTGTTCCTGTTCGTGCTCATGCTTGTCGGGGTGGACTCCGCCGACTCGCTTGTGGAGACCCTGCGGGGCCAGCGGATGGCGGCGATCGTCCTCGGGGCCGGGTTTGCCGGGCTCCTGGTGTTCCCGATTGGTGGTGTGATCAGCGGGACGAAAGCCGCTGGGCTTGCTGCCGCCAACAACGGCGGCAACATCCAGGCGATCGCCCGTCTGCTGTTCACCGACTACGTGTTCGCTTTTGAGATCGTGTCCGCGCTGCTGATCATTGCGGCGGTCGGCGCGATGATACTTGCTCATCGTGAGCGGGCCGGTGGCAAAATCACGCAGAAGGAGATGCTGCGGCGGCGTTTCGCCGCTGGCGGCCCCGTCACCCCGGTGCCGGGACCAGGCGTGTACGCGAGGCCCCAGGCGGCTGATGTGACGCCAGCGCTTCCGCCCGCTTCTGACGATCCCGGTCATCCCGGTGATTCCGGTGATTCCGGTGATTCCGCTGGCGGGGACGCGGACAGCCCGCACCCGGTCGGGGCCGGAAAGGGGGCAGCGCGATGAATCCCGCGAACTATCTGATTCTGTCCGCGCTGTTGTTCACGATCGGTGCGGTGGGCGTCCTGCTACGCCGCAACGCCATCGTCGTGTTCATGTGCGTCGAGCTGATGCTCAACGCGGCGAACCTGACCCTGGTCACGTTCTCCAGGATCAACGGAACGCTGGACGGCCAGATCATCGCCTTCTTCGTGATGGTCGTCGCCGCCGCGGAGGTGGTCATCGGCCTGGCAGTCATTCTCACGATTTTCCGGACCCGCCGCTCCGCCTCGGTGGACGACGTGAATCTGCTCAAGTACTAGGGCGTGTCTGATGAATGTTGATCGATGCGGACGATGATCCAGAAGGTCTCCAGCCCGCCGATCGACGGCCGTGGTGCCGGGCGCGGCGACGAAGTGGCGGCCGGAATTCCGGTTACGGCAGAACGGACGATGAGCGCAGTGACGCATATACATCTTGGCCATGCATCCAGTGCCGATGAGCACTGTGCCGATGAGCACTGTGCCGATGAGCAGAGTGCCGACGCATCCGGCGGCCGTGCCGATGGTAACGAGGTACGCCATGCCGCATGAGCCGCACTACGCCTCCGCCACTGGCATCTTCTCGGTGATGTGGCTGTTGCTGGTGCTGCCGCTGGCGGGGGCGGCGATCCTGCTGCTGGGTGGGCGCCGTACCAACCGCTGGGGCCATCTGCTGGCTACCGCGGCCGCCGCCACGAGCTTTGTCGTGGCGCTGCTGCTGTTCTTCGCGCTGCTGGGGCGTAGTGGCGACGATCGGGCGGTCTCGCAGCACCTGTTCTCCTGGATTCCGGTCAACAGCTTCCAGGTGGACGCCGGGCTGCTCTTCGATCAGCTGTCCGCGCTCTTCGTCCTGCTGATCACTGGTGTGGGGACACTCATCCACGTCTACTCGATCGGTTACATGGCGCACGATCCGGCCCGGCGGAAGTTCTTCGCCTACATGAACCTGTTCCTGGCGTCGATGTTGCTGCTCGTGCTCGGTGACAACTTCCTCGTCCTCTATGCCGGCTGGGAGCTGGTCGGTCTCTCGTCCTATCTGCTGATCAAGTTCTGGGAGGACAGGCCGGCCGCGGCGACCGCCGCGAACAAGGCCTTCTATATGAACCGGGTGGGCGATGTCGGGCTGGCCCTGGCCGTCATGTTCATGTTCGCGACGGTCGGCAGCACGAACTTCGACACGGTGTTCGGCGCGGCGGCCGCGGGTGTGATCGGTTACGGGACGCTGACCGCGATCGCCCTGCTGCTCCTGTTGGGCGCCTGCGGGAAGTCCGGTCAGTTCCCGTTGCAGGCCTGGCTGCCGGACGCGATGGAGGGCCCGACCCCGATCTCCGCGCTCATCCACGCGGCCACGATGGTGACGGCCGGGGTGTATCTCATCGCCCGAGCCAATCCGATCTTCACAGAGACCCAGGCGGCCCGGACCGTAGTCGTGATCATCGGTGCCGGCACCATCCTGATCGGCTGCGTCATCGGCTGTGCCTACGATGACATCAAGAAGGTGCTCGCCTATTCGACGGTGAGCCAGATCGGTTACATGTTCCTGGCTGTCGGTCTCGGTCCGGCGGGCTACGCGCTCGGCATCATGCACCTGCTCGCGCACGGCTTCTTCAAGGCGGGGCTGTTCCTCGGCGCTGGCTCGGTGATCCATGCCATGAACGACGAGCAGGACATGCGAAAATACGGTGCCCTCTGGCGGCTGATGCCGGTCACCTGGGCCACCTTCGGTATCTGCTACCTCGCAATCATCGGGTTTCCACCGCTGTCCGGCTTCTTCACCAAGGACAAGATTATTGAAGCTGCCTTCGACAAGGGTGGGACCAGCGGATACCTGTTGGGATCGGCCGCGTTGCTCGGCGCGGGGATAACCGCCTTCTACATGACCCGGCTGTTTCTCATGACCTTCCACGGTGAGCGCCGCTGGTCGGACAAGGGGCCGCGGGCGGTACACCCGCATGAGTCCCCGAGGGTGATGACCGGCCCGATGATCCCGCTCGCGATCGGAGCGGCGGTTGCCGGTGGGCTGTTCGTGCTCGGTGGTTCCGTGCAGAACTGGCTGGCGCCGGTCGTCGGCGAGAGCGCGGAGGAGGGCGTGCACACCATGTCCCCGGTGGTTCTCACGGCACTCACCCTGCTTGTCGCCGCCGGTGGCTTCGCTGGCGCGTACCTGCGCTACCAGCTCCGTCCGGTCGAGGCCGTGGCCCCGCCCGACGCGGAGGTGGGCCTGGTGACCGTTGCCGCGCGGCACGATCTCTATGCGAACACCTTCAACGAAGCCGTGTTCATGCGTCCAGGTCAGTACGCCACCCGGTTCCTGGTCTGGCTGGACACCGTCGGGGTGGACGGTGCGGTCCGCGGCAGCGCCGCGGCGGTCGGCGGCCTGTCCGGGCGGCTGCGCCGGACCCAGACCGGATTCGTCCGCTCCTACGCGCTGTCGATGTTGGGAGGTGCCGTTCTCGTGGTCGGCGCGCTGTACCTGGTAAAGGTTGGCTGACGTGAACAGCTTTCCCTGGTTGACGACCCTGCTGGTCATTCCTGTCGTGGCGGCCGTTGTCGTGCTGGCCGTCCCGCGGCGGTTCGCCACGCTGGCCAAGCAGATCACGCTGGTTGTCACACTTGTGGAGTTCGGGCTGGCGCTGTTGGCCACCATCGCTTATGAGCCGTCCCGGGCCGGCTTTCAGTTTGCCCAGAAGTACTCCTGGATCAGACAGTTCGGGGTTTCCTACTCGGTGGGTGCCGATGGCATCTCGCTGGTTCTCATCCTGCTCGCGACGCTCCTGGTGCCGGTTGTCGTCCTGGCTTCCTGGGACGAGGTGACAGGCCCCGCGCCGGCCGCTGCCGCCCGTGCCGCCCGTGCCGCCGATCCGGGCGGGGCGGCTGCCGGCCCGGCTGCCGGTGTTGTGAGCAGGCGCAGCGTTCCCGCCTTCTTCGCGCTTCTGCTCGTTCTCGAGGCGGGGATGGTCGGCGTGTTCGCGGCGACCGATGTTTTCCTGTTCTACGTCTTCTTCGAGGCCATGCTGATCCCGATGTACTTCCTGATCGGGAGCTATGGAGCGGTGAAGGAGCAGGCGCAGCGTTCCTACGCCGCGGTGAAGTTCCTGCTGTACAGCCTGTTCGGCGGACTGTTGATGCTCGCCGCCGTGATCGGCCTGTATGTGGTCTCGGCCGATCAGCTGGGAACCGGCACATTCGATTTTGCCACCCTTCGTCAACTTGACATCACTCCGGGCGTCCAGAAGCTGTTGTTCCTGGGCTTCTTCATCGCGTTCGCCATCAAGGCGCCGCTGTTCCCCTTCCATACCTGGCTCCCCGACGCTGGCGCGCAGTCGCCGACCGGCGGCGCGATCCTGCTGGTGGGGGTCTTGGACAAGGTGGGTACCTTCGGGCTGATCCGGTACTGCATCCCACTGTTCCCGAAGGCCTCGTCCTACTTCGCGCCCATGGTGCTCGCCCTCGCGGTGATCGGAATCTTCTACGGCGCGCTGCTGGCCATCGGCCAGCGGGACATGAAACGCCTGGTTGCCTACACCTCCTTGGCGCACTTCGGCTTCATCGCCATGGGAACCTTCGCGCTGACGTCGCAGGGTGGGACGGGCGCGGTGTTGTATATGGTCAATCACGGTCTGTCCACGGGTCTGCTGTTCCTCGTGGTCGGCTTCCTGGTGGCCCGGCGTGGCAGCCGGGACGTCAGCGCCTATGGCGGGATGGCTCGGGTGACGCCGGTCCTGGCGGGGGTCTTCCTGATCGCGGGCCTGTCGTCGCTGGCGCTGCCCGGTCTGAACAGCTTTGTCAGCGAGTTTCTGGTGCTGGTCGGAACGTTCACGCGCTACCGGGCGCTGGCGATCGTGGCCACCTGCGGCATCGTGTTGGCCGCCGTCTACATCCTGTACCTCTACCAGCGGACCATGACCGGTCCGCTGGTCGGTGAGCAGGCTCGGGGGGTACTCGATCTCAGCCTTCGAGAGAAGATCGTTGTTGCTCCGGTAGTCGTTTTGATCATCGCCCTTGGTGTCTACCCGAAGCCCCTTATCAACATCATCCGTCCGACCGTCACGGCGACGTTCGAAGACGCCGGGCACACCGATCCGGCACCCACCATCCCCGTGAACGCAAGTCAGGCCGGAGGCCATTCGTGAGCGCTCCACCAACCGCCGTCCTGGCCCAGGACGCGCTGGCCCAGAGCATCCAGGGGACGATCGACGTCCCGCCGATCCAGTACGCGGCGTTGAGTCCGATCATCATCGTGTTCGGTGTGGCGCTGGCGGCTGTCCTCATCGACGCGTTCGCGTCGGCGAGGACACGCCGGCTCCTCCAGCCGCCGCTGGCAGCCGTTGGCTTCGCGGTGGCGTTCGTCGCGGTCGTGTTGCTGCACGGCCAGCGGCAGATCCTCGCGGCGGGCGCGGTGGCCATCGACAGCCCTACGTTGTTCCTGGAAGGCGCCATCCTGCTGTTCGCCTTCCTCGCGGTGCTGCTGGTCGCTGAGCGGCGGCTGGACTCCTCCGGAGGCGCGATCGTGGCCTCCGCGGCGGTTACCCCCGGTTCACCGGGCGCGACCGCCGCGCGGACTTCCGCCGCTGTGCAGACCGAGGTATACGCGTTGATGGCCTTCTCGGTGGCCGGGATGCTGCTGTTCGTCTCCGCCAACACGCTTCTGGTCATGTTTGTGGCGCTGGAGATCCTGTCCCTGCCGCTCTACCTGCTCGCCGGCCTCGCCCGTCGGCGGCGGCTGCTGTCCCAGGAAGCCGCGATGAAGTACTTCCTGCTCGGGGCGTTCTCCTCGGCCTTCTTCATCTACGGCCTTGCCTTCCTCTACGGCTATGCCGGCAGTGTCGATCTCGGCCGGATCGCCGATGCCGCGGGTACGGCCACCGCGAACGACACCTACCTGTACCTGGGCATGGCTCTTCTCGGTATCGGGCTCTTTTTCAAGATTGGTGCGGTGCCGTTCCACTCGTGGACCCCTGACGTCTACCAGGGCTCACCAACACCGATCACCGCGTTCATGGCCGCGGGTACGAAAGTGGCGGCATTCGGGGCGTTGCTGCGGGTTTTCTATGTGGCCTTCGGTGGGCTGCGCTGGGACTGGCGTCCCACGGTCTGGACGATCGCCATCATGACCATGGTGGTCGGCGCGGTGTTGGCGCTGACTCAGCGTGACATCAAGCGGATGCTGGCCTACTCGGCGATTGCGCACGCCGGCTTCCTGCTCACCGGTCTCGCCGCGGCGAACAGCGACGGGCTGCGCGGGTCCCTGTTCTATCTGGTCGCCTACGGTTTCACCACGATAGCCGCGTTCGGCCTCATCACCATGGTCAGGACCGCGGATGGTGAGGCGAGCGATCTGTCCCAGTGGCAGGGGCTGGGGCGGCGCTCTCCGGTCCTCGCGGGGATTTTCGCCTTTCTCCTGCTTGCTCTTGCGGGTATCCCACTGACCAGCGGATTCACCGGAAAGTTTGCTGTCTTCCAGGCCGCCGTCGCTGGGAACGCGACACCGCTTGTGGTGGTCGCCCTGGTGACGAGCGCGATCGCGGCCTTCTTCTACGTTCGGGTGATCGTGTTGATGTTCTTCCAGGAACCGGTGATGGATGGCCCGATAGTCGTCACCCGGCCGACGTTGACCTACGCCGCCGTCGGTGTTGGCGCGATCATGACGCTGCTGCTGGGAGTCGCGCCACAGCCCCTGCTCGACCTTGCCGGTACCGCGGCCACGTCCGGCTTCGTACGCTGACGAACATATGAGTGCAACCGGGCTGGATCTCACGGGGATCAGGACAGATCCTGATCTTGGATATGCTGTTCGCCTTGGGCTTGACAAGGTCGAACGGATGCTGCGCACGGCCATCCACAGCGACGTGCCCTTCGTCACCGAGACGTCACGGCATCTCGTGGATGCCGGTGGCAAACGGTTCCGACCAATGCTCGTGCTGCTGGCGGCCCACTTTGCCGACCCCGACGCCGTAGGCGTCGTCCCGGCTGCGGTGGCGATCGAGCTCACTCACCTGTCGACCCTCTACCACGATGACGTCATGGACGAAGCTCCGTTGCGGCGGGGATCGGCATCGGCGAACGTCCGCTGGACCAACACGATCGCCATCCTGACCGGTGATTTTCTGTTTGCCCGTGCCTCTGACATCACCGCTGATCTGGGCCCCGCGGCCACCCGTATCCTGGCGCGCACGATAGCGACGCTGTGTGAGGGGCAGATCCGGGAAACGGTCGGCCCGGCCGCGGGACAGGATCCTGTTGATCATCATCTGCGTGTGATCACAGAGAAGACCGCGTCGCTGATCGCGGCCTCCGGTCGGCTCGGCGCCATGCTCGCTGGCTCCGATGCTTTCACCGCGGACACCCTTGCCGCGTTCGGTGAACGGTTTGGAGTGGCCTTCCAGCTTTCCGATGATCTGATCGATGTGGCCTCGGACGAATCGGCCTCGGGCAAGACGCCCGGCACCGATCTGCGTGAGGGCATCCCCACGCTGCCGGTGCTTTATGCGCTACAGGAGGGCGATGCTGCCGCGGCCAGGCTGCGCGATCTGATCGGGGACGGGTTCACCGCGGAGGGGGCCCTCGCGGAGGCGTTGGATCTGCTGCGTGGCCATCCAGCTATGCGGCGGGCTCGTGCCGAGGTAATCCGTTGGGCGAGCGATGCGCGTGACTGCCTGGCCTCGTTGGAGAAGGGCCCGGCCAGGGCCGCGCTGGAGGCGCTTGCTGACTATGTGGTGGATCGCACCGGATGATCACGGTGGTTGCGGTTTCCGGCACACCGCGGAAAGCTGGCCGGGACCGTTGAGAACGGCCGCCCACTCGGGCTGACGGGCGAGATCCGAGTGAGCGGCTCGTGGCGATGATTTTTATCGACTGTGCGGCCAGACCGGCGCAACGTCGTGGAGTTTCAACACGCTGTTCGAAAGATCCTGGATCGGGATACTCGCATTTACCGGAGTCGGGGCCGGAGCCGGAGTCGTGGTGGCCGGCGCGGCGGCTGTTTGCCCGGCGGCGTTCGGTGACTGCTGCCCAGGGGCAGTCGCGGAACCGCCGGTCTGCCCCACCGCTCCGGCGGTGGGCGTGCCGGTGGTGGCGGTGGGAGTGGCGGGAGCGGTAGGAGTCGGCGAAGCGGCTGGTGGCGGGCTGGCCGGAACCGTCGGCGAGGTGGCGTCGCCCGCGCCGGGCTGGGCCGGGTCCTGCGGGACGGTTGTGGCCTGCCCAGTGTTGGCCTGGGCAGCGGTAGCGACCTGTCCGGTAGCGGTGGGGACCGATCCGCTGGATGTCCCGTCGGTGGACGCCCCGGGGGTACCGGCCGGTGCCGGGGGCGCGGGTACGCCGGCCGGGATGCCGGCGGCGGGCACGCTGCCCGGCAGGTTCAGCTGCGGCCCGCCGATACCATCGGCCGCTGTGATCGGCCCGGTCCCCGCGGCGGCCCGGCCGGAAATGAGCGATCTGCTCCGGGCATCCGGTGGGAAGAGCCTTGCCGGCGGCTGGTGGGTACCGTATGACGCCTGGGTGGGGAGCGACCTGGTGAGTGACGCTCCTATACCGATCCCCGCGCTGGGCGTGGTCTCCATGGTCGCGGGACCGGTGATCGACGTGTCATTGCTCCCCGACAATGCCAGACCGGTCAGTATTACCGAGATGCCGGCCAGTGACGCGGTGCCGGCGACGACCAAGCGGCCGCGCCCCTGCTTTGCGGTGACGCGCCGGTGCGCGCCCCGGGAGCGGGCGGCGTTCGATCGAGTGCTGTCTGACTGAACGTTGCCGCTGCTGGGCACCGGCATGCCCGGCACCGGTCTGGCTGTCCGTTCCTCGGCGACCTTCGCCGTCCACGCTTGTCGCCGGTCCATCGGCGCGGCGGCAGTCACCGTGATCTGAGTACGCCGGGCTGAGCTGCTGACCGAGATCGGGCCGGTTACCGTATCGAGTTCGCCGGGTTCCAGCAGCTGGTGGCGGGGGAGGAACAGCGCCCCCGCGGGTCGTGGCGCCGGGGCTGCCCCGTGAGCCGGGCTGGCGGTCTCTGGGCTGACGCTCGGATGGGCATGACCGCGATCCGAGCGGCGTGGATTACTCGCTGTCTGCCGTGAATGCCGGCCGGCGGAGTGGCTACCCACAACCCACCTCGAATCTTGACTCGGGTGCGACATGAGGATACATCCACATTGTTCGGGCTTGCCGGCGACGAGGCGGTTCGTTGTGCACTGCTCCTCCGGATCAGTCGCTGATGGTAGCCCCCGAACCCCACCACCCGCCTGACTGATCCGGATTGATTCAGAAAGACGGATTCGGGACGCCAGTTGGTCTATGACCCTACCCGACTGGATATGGGCATCCGCGAGGGAGGTGGACAATTTTGCACCAAAAGTACTATCCGGATGTGGAGTGAGTGCGCCTCACGATCTCGATCGCTCTTCTGGCTGAACGGGTCGGAGCGCGGGGTGCCCGGATGCCCGGATGGGCCCGGCCCGTCGGGTGTCGACAGGTCGGGCCCATCCGGGCCGTGATTCGGTTCAACGGCTTAGAGCGCCCGGCAATA
>NZ_CAKJTO010000006.1:0-21651 GCF_917627405.1 Protofrankia sp. Cj5 | reverse complement strand
CGCTCTTATGGTCGCGGTCAGGAAACCGTCCATGTGTCGCCGCTGCTCAGCAGTGCCATCAGGTCGCCGTCACCCTGGCGGGTACGAGCCTCGGCGATCTGGGTGTTCAGCTGCTCGTCGTAGGTGGGAGTGTCGACGTCCCGGAAGACCCCGATGGGGGTGACGCCAGCCGAGCCGCCGGTGAGCCGTGACAGCGCGAACGCCTGGCTTGGTTCGGCGGCCCGCGCGTTGTGAACGAGTACATCCTCGTCGGTCGCGGCGCAGATCTCCAGGTCGCCCGAGGCGCTCCGGCGGATGCCCTTGTCGAGGTCCGCACCGAAGATCATGGGCTTGTCGTGGACGAGGCGCAGCGTCGCGTCATCCTTGGATGACCGGTCCTTGAGGGCGTCGAAGGCCCCGTCGTTGAAGATGTTGCAGTTCTGGAAGATCTCTACGAAGGCAGAGCCGGGGTGGGCCGCGGCTGCCCGCAGAACGGAGGTCAGGTGCGCCCGGTCGGAGTCGATTGACCGTGCGACAAAGGACGCCTCGGCCCCCAGCACGAGCGAGATCGCGTTGTAGGGGCGGTCCAGCGAGCCGAACGGGGTAGATTTTGTGATTTTCCCCACTTCGGAGGTGGGGGAGTACTGCCCTTTGGTCAGTCCGTAGATCCGATTGTTGAACATCAGAATTTTGATGTTCACGTTACGCCGCAAAGCGTGAAGCAGGTGGTTGCCACCAATGGACAGCGCGTCACCGTCGCCGGTGACAACCCACACCGACAGGTCGGGCCGGGAGACCGCCAGACCTGTCGCGATGGCCGGTGCCCGGCCATGGATGGAGTGCATCCCATAGGTCTGCAGGTAGTAGGGGAAACGGGAGGAACAGCCGATACCCGAGATGAAGGCGATGTTCTCCCGGGCTATCCCGAGTTCGGGCAGGAAGCCCTGGACGGTGGCCAGGATGGCGTAGTCCCCGCAGCCGGGGCACCAGCGGACCTCCTGGTCGGAGGTGAAGTCCTTACGGGTCTGCGGCCGGTCGGTGACCGGGATGAGATCGAGTAGTCGGTTGCTGATGCCGGCGTGGTTCGTCGTGACGGTCACTGGTTGATCACGTCCTCCAAGACGCCCGCCAGTTCGGCGGCCTTGAACGGAAGCCCGCGGACCTGGTTGTAGCCGATGGCGTCGACCAGGAACTCCGCCCGGACCATGGCCCTGAGCTGGCCGAGGTTCATCTCGGGGACCAAGACCTTGTCATAGGCGCGCAGCACCTCACCGGTGTTGTCGGGAAACGGGAAAAGGTGACGCAGGTGTGCCTGGGCGACGTGCAGCCCCTTCGCCCGGACACGTCGGCATCCGGCGGCGATAGGTCCGTAGGTCGAGCCCCAGCCGAGGACGAGTACCCGAGCCTGTCCGGACGGGTCATCGACCTCCAGCGGGGCGATGTCGCGGGCGATTCCCTCGATCTTCGCCTGGCGCAGCCGCACCATACGGTCGTGGTTCGCCGGATCGTAGGAGATCCCACCCGAACCATCCGCTTTTTCCAGACCGCCAATGCGGTGCTCCAGCCCGGGAGTCCCGGGAACGGCCCAGGGCCGCGCGAGTGTCTCGCTGTCGCGGAGATATGGCCAGAATTCCAGGCCCTTGTCGCCGCTGTGGTTCGGCTCGGTGGCGAATGACACCGTGAGATCGGGCAGGTCCGCACGGCCGGGCAGCAGCCACGGCTCTGAACCGTTGGCGAGGTATCCGTCCGAGAGCAGGATGACAGGCGTCCGGTACTTCGTCGCCAGCCGTGCCGCCTCGATGGCCGCGTCGAAGCAGTCCGCGGGCGAGCGGGGCGCGATGACCGGCAGCGGCGCCTCGCCGTTGCGGCCGTTCACGGCCATGCCGAGGTCGGCCTGCTCGGTCTTGGTCGGCAGGCCGGTGGATGGCCCGCCGCGCTGGATGTCCACGATGATGAGCGGGAGCTCGAGGGCTACCGCGAGCCCGATGGTCTCGGTCTTCAGGGCCAGGCCGGGCCCGGATGTGGTGGTCACGCCGAGCGACCCGCCGAAGGAGGCCCCGAGCGCGGCCCCGACACCAGCGATCTCGTCCTCGGCCTGGAAGGTCCGTATCCCGAAACGCTTGTGTTTGCTCAGTTCGTGCAGGATGTCGGAGGCGGGGGTGATCGGGTATGAGCCCAGGAACAGCGGCAGCCCGGTGAGCTCGGCGGCGGCGACCAGCCCGTAGGACAACGCCGTGTTGCCGGAGATACGCCGGTACATGCCCGGCTTCATGCGCGCCGGTGCCACTTCGTAGGTGACAGCGAAGGTTTCGGTCGTCTCGCCGTAGTTGTAGCCGGCGCGCAGCGCCGCGACATTCGCGGCGGCGATTTCCGGGCGTTTCGCGAACTTCTTCTCAAGGAATGTTATGACGCCGTCGGTGGGCCGCTGGTAGAGCCAGCTCATGAGACCGAGGGCGAACATGTTCTTCGCTCGCTCGGCTTCCTTTTTGTTGACCGTCCCCGCGCTGCTTTCCAGCGCGTTCACCGCGTCGATGGTCATTGATGACAGGGGTACCCGATGTACCCGGTACTCGTCCAGGCTGCCGTCGGTGAGTGGATCGGACGAGTAGCCGGCTTTTTTCAGGTTCGCGCCGGTGAACGCGTCGGTGTTGACAACGAGGTCGGCGCCGTTGGGCAGGTCCTTCAGGTTGGATTTCAACGCCGCCGGGTTCATGGCCACCAGCATGTTCGGGGCATCACCGGGCGTGAGAATGTCGTGGTCTGAGAAGTGGAGCTGAAATCCGGATACCCCGGCCGGGGTACCTGCTGGCGCACGGATCTCCGCGGGAAAGTCCGGAAGGGTGGACAAGTCGTTACCGAACGCCGCGGTCTCGCTGGTGAACTGCTCTCCAGTGAGCTGCATCCCATCACCTGAGTCACCGGCGAAGCGGATGACGACCCGGTCGAGTCGATGGATTTGACGGTCCCTGACCTGGCCTGACACGTTGTGTGACCTCCTCGGCTACCTCTCGAGCGTACCGGTAGGACTATTGGGCCGGGCGTAACGTCCCGACGGAGTCAGCTGAGTGTGACGACTGTGACACAGCCTGATCCAAGCTTGTTGGCGGCCCCACAGCGGGCGGGTTTGCGGATTGACCGGGTCGGAAAGCCGACTGCTGGGAACATTGCCCGGTGGCCGGTGGCACGGGTTCCGTTGATATGGGTTTGATATGGCTTCCGCGGGTGGGCGCACAGGTGAGACGGTGACGGTGGCGCAGGCGCTGCGGATCGGGATCGTGGGCGTCGGGCGCGTGGGGAGCGCGTGGGGAACGGCCCTGGCCGCTGCCGGCTATCCGGTCGTTGCGGTGCACGCCCGGTCCGAGGCGGGCCTGGCGCGGGCTCGGGCCGGTTTCCCCGCGGCATTGCCCGGGACAGCGGCCGAGGTGACTGATGCATCGGATGTGATATTTATCACGGTTTCCGATGACGCGATCCCGGATGTTCTGGCGGGCATCGTGCACGCTGGTGCACTGCGGAGCGGGCAGATTGTCGCACATATGAGCGGACGGTACGGAGTGGGCATATTGCAGTCCGCTTACGACCGTGGAGCGTTGCGAGCGGCGATGCATCCCATTATGACCGTGAGCGGGACCGCCGCGGACGCGAACCTGTTGGCCGGGGCTTCGTTCGGGGTGACGGCGGACCCGGCCGCCGAGCCGGTCGCGCATGGGCTTGTGACAGCTGTCGGCGGTCGGGTCGTTTCCGTCCCCGAGCAGGCACGGACGGCTTATCACGCCGCTGTCGTCCTCGGGTCCAACTATCTGGCGACGCTGGTCACGGCCACGCTGACGCTGCTGGACGAGCTCGGCGTCCGCGAAGGCGCCGACGCGGTCGCCCCGCTGTTGCGACAATCGCTGGAAAAGGCCCTCGAGCGCGGCCCGGCTGGGCTGACCGGGCCGATCCGGCGCGGAGACGCCGGTACGGTGCGGGCGCACCTGGATGCGCTCGGCACGCTCGACCCGGCGGCGGCGGCGGCCTACGTCGCGCTGGCGGCTCTCACTCTGAGCCAGCTTGAACAGGCGGGTCTTGTCGACCACGAGCGCGGCGAAGCTGTCCGGCAGGTGCTGCTTGCCTCGGCCGTGCGTACCGTCCCATAGGCCGAAGGCCACGCGATGGGCATCAATGTGATGATCATCACATGCAAGGATGGCCTGGCGTGCTCGCCGGATGAACCGGGCACTTCATGGCATGTCACCCAAGCGGCGCATCGCGCGAGCACCCGCGGAGGGGAACGGTTCCGGTTGATCCGGGCGTTGACTCTGGTGCAACCTTCGAGATGACAGGAAACCCGACCGCCATGTCCCACCGCTACCTCAACGGGCTCAAGACCGCCATTTTGCTGGGCGTACTGTCCGCGGTGATTCTTTTTGTCGGTTCCCTGTTCGGGAGCCGCGGTCTGACAATCGCGTTCATCTTCGCCCTGGGGGTCAATGGATTCTCGTATTTCTTCTCGGCCAAGCTTGCCCTGCGTGCGATGCGGGCCTATCCGGTGAGCCAGGTCGAGCAGCCACGCATGTACGCGATCGTTCAGGAGCTCGCGACCAGGGCGCGGATGCCGATGCCGCGGCTCTACATCAGCCCGACCGCGGCACCGAACGCGTTCGCGACCGGCCGCAACCCACGTAACGCGGCGGTCTGCTGCACCGCTGGCATTCTGGAGATCATGGATGATCGCGAGCTGCGTGGCGTCCTCGGTCATGAACTCAGCCACGTCTACAACCGGGATATTCTTATCGCCTCCGTTGCCGGTGCGCTTGCGAGCGTTATTGTCTACCTGGCGCAGTTCGCGCAGTTTGCGGCGATCTTTGGTTTTGGCCGGAGCGAGGACGATGACGGTCCGGGCATTCTGGAGATCATGCTTCTCGTTCTGTTGGGCCCGATCGCGGCGACGATCATTCAACTTGCCATCAGCAGGGCGCGGGAGTACGAAGCGGATTCCGCTGGCGCGATGTTGACCGGCGATCCGCTCGGTCTCGCGACGGCGCTGCGCAAACTCGAGGCAGGCACGGCCGTCCGGCCTCTTCCGCAGAGTTCACAGTTGGCGCCCGTGTCGTCACTCATGATTGCGAACCCGTTCCGGGGGGGCGGGGTTGTCCAGCTGTTCAGTACGCATCCATCGATGGACCGCCGGATCGAGCGGCTGGAGGAGATGGCCCGGATGGACCCCTACCGTTGAATCTTCGGCGGAAAGTCGTATTCTGAAAAGGCTAAGAGCGCCCGGCAATAGTGATGTGGATCAAGGAGTGGAGTTGGGTGCGTGTATCGCGAGGCGGCGGAGGGAGTCACCGGAGGTGGTGGGTGACGACCAACGAGCCGGGTACCCGTGCATCGCGCGGCGTATGGGCGGGCAGCGATGACGCGAGCCGCGCGCCCCAACCTCGTGACGCCGTCCCCTGTTACCGGTTGCTCTAAACCCTGACCTGCGGCGAGGCAAACCCCCCAGGCCTCGCCGTGCAGCGCCCCGCCCGAAACCCCCCATCGGGCGGGGCGCACCTTTTCTGCCTGTTATGTCGCGAGGGCCGCCTGGCTCGAGCTGCGCCGCATGGCGGCCCAGCTCGGCGGGGCCCGCGCATGCGGGTCCGTCCGTTATCGGTAGTTGACGAACTGGAGCGGCAGCCCGAAGTCGGTTTCCTTGAGTATCTGGATGACGCGCTGGAGGTCGTCCCGCTTCTTGCCGGTGACCCGGAGCTGGTCTCCCTGAATCTGGGCCTGCACGCCCCTCGGGGCGTCAGCCCGGATTTTTTTCGAGATCGCTTTGGCCTTGTCGTCGGCAATGCCCTGTTGCACGGTCACCACCAGCCGGTACTCCTTGCCGGACTGGGTGGGCTCGTCATGCTGCAGGGCCTTGAGCGAGATGCCGCGCTTGACCCACTTCTCCTGCAGGACGTCCAGGGTCGCCTTCACCCGTTCCTCGGTGCTCGCGGTGAGCAGGATGGACTCGCCGGACCAGGTTGCCGACGCCCCGGTGTCACGGAAGTCGAAGCGGGTCCCCACCTCCTTGGCGGTCTGGTTGACGGCGTTGTCGATCTCCTGGCGGTCGACCTTGCTCACGATGTCGAACGACGGGTCCGCCACGGTGAAGCGCCTCCTTCCCATCTTCTCCATTGCCTGCGCATACGGCATCGGATCTTCGCCCGGCGGCTCGGTCGCAAGCCGGGCCCGGTGCCTGATCCCGAGTCTGCCCGGATCCGCCCGTCCCGGCACAGCCGTCGCCCATGTCCACGGGCCAGGCCGGGTAGTGAAAGTACCCGGAAACGAGGGACGCGGCGTCGCGGGGCTGGAGCACGCGCCTCGCGTTGCCCGCGCCCCAACCCTGTTCCTTACATCCTGTTCCTTGATCCGGCACCCTCCTGTCGGCCACTCCCAGGGCTGTGGATCATCAACGCGCTGTCCTGATCTCCGAATGATCACGATGCCGTCGGCGTAACCGGGTCGCTGGGACCGGTCGTCGACCACGACCGCCCATCCCGTATGCTGTTCACCAACGGCAGGTTGCCCGAGTGGCCAAAGGGAGCGGTCTGTAAAACCGCCGGCTCAGCCTACGTTGGTTCGAACCCAACACCTGCCACCACCCCGATCCAGCTGCATCGCAGCAGGCCACAGGCCCCGGTTTGATCCCCGGGGCCTTTTCCGTGTTCCTGGCCATGCCCAGACGATCATGACTGACGCCGGTGGTTCGTATCTCCGGCATGCGCGCAGCGGGGTGGAATGCGGGGGCTCCGCCCCCCACACCTCAGGCCTTCACTCCGGAGAGGGGTAAGGGGGCAGGCGAGCGTGCGCCGGTGCGATCCGCTGATCGCTCCGTAAACCTGTCTGATCTATAGAATCCGCAGGCATGGCTGACACTGGCACGCTTGCCGCCCGTGTCCGGGCGATGTCGCAGCTGACCGGTCAGTTCGTGCTGCGTTCCGGGCGGACGAGCAGCGAGTACTTCGACAAGTACCTGTTCGAGGCCGACCCCGGGCTGCTCGCGGACATCGTTGACGCGATGGGCCCGTTGCTGCCCGAAGGCACGGACGTGCTGGCCGGGCTCGAACTCGGTGGTATCCCACTGGTCACATTGCTGTCCCAGCGGACGGGCATGCCGGCTCGGTTCGTCCGCAAGAAGGCCAAGGAGTACGGCACGTGCCGGGCCGCCGAGGGCGGGGCCGTCGAGGGCCTGCGGGTCGTTCTTGTCGAGGATGTCGTGACCAGCGGCGGTGCCGTGCTGGCCGCGGCCGGGATCCTGCGCGAGCAGGGCGCGATCGTGGAACATGTCCTTTGTGTGATCGACCGCCAGGAGGGCGGGCGGGCCAGCCTCGCCGACATCGGTCTCGACCTGCGTTCGGTTCTCACCCGCGCTGAGCTGAACGCGGCCGCCTGAGGTTCGTCCGCACCGGCGGGGCCTCCCAGCGGCCGTCCGTACCGGCGGAGCCTCGCAACGGCTGAGATTTCCCAACGGCTGGTCCTCCGGCGCCCGAAAGGGGAACCCGGTTGCGGTGACCGCACCCGGCGCCGATGTGGTGCGTGGACCGTCTGCCTGGGCCCAGGTTCGGTGCACGCACCGGGGATCAGCGTCAAGGCGACACGTCCGGACCGGATCGGGATGATCCAGTGTATTCGGGGCGATCCGTTCGTGTCCGGGTTCGATCGCTTTCGGGGTATGGGTCGTAGGCGCCGTGCCGCGGTGTGTCGTAACTCGTCAGAGCGTAGATCACGAATACGTCGAGCGCGATGACGACGATCGACCAGAGCGGGAAGATCGCCAGGAAGGCGAGCTGGGCGATCGCGTTCAGGCCGCACATGGCGATGCCCAACCACCGCGCCCACAGCTTGCCGGTGAGGATCGCGGCCGCGGTGCCTATCTGGACGATGCCCATGCACACCAGCAGCCAGCCCCAGAAGTCCAGATCCTGGTAGATGACGGTGTCGTTCGCCGTGATGAGGACGGCGTAGTTCCTGAGCGCGGCGATTCCGTAGATGAGGTTGTGGAAGCCCGCGATAAAGATGATGACCGCTGCGAATATCAGCCATCCCCTGCCGGTGCGCGCGGAGCGTGCCGGTTCCATGTGAATCCTCCCCGGAGCCTGACGAGACGGTGAGCCCCCCTTGGCATGCCCTCGTGTCGCCCAGGACATGCCCGGTTGCCCGACATCCTCGCTCGGGAGCAGCCGCCCGACGGCGCTGGCGGCGCCCAATTGTGCCGTTACGCCGCCGCTGGTCACGTCTGGTGAGCACGGATTTCGTTCCCGGTGGGTGGCACGCCGCGCCTGGTGTGCCTGTCATCCGCCCTGGACGCGCTTTCAGGAGAATTTCAGGAGAGAAACGTGTATTCAGGAGAGAATAGTGGTGACCGTGTTTGAGCTCGCGTCCCAGCGCAGCCAGCCGTGCTGGAAGGCGCTTTCGCGTCCACCGTCCACCGAGTACTCGTCACTGATCGGCAGCCCCAGGTCGGAGCCGGCCGAACCGAGGGCCAGGTAGCTGTGCAGGATCGCTCCGTGGACCTCGTGCGCGCCGGTGGGACGGGTCCAGTAGATCCGGCCGCCCTGGAACACCGACTGCCGGCTGCCCGCGATCTCAGCATCCAGCTCGTCGCTGGTAGGCCGTCCCAGCAGGCTGTTGCTGCCGCCCAGGGCGAGGTACCGGGCGCTGATTCCGCCGTGTACCTCATGGACGCCGGTGGCCACCGACCAGAAGAGCAGGCCACGCTGGAACTGTTTCCACCGCCCGCCGCCGCCAGCGGGCTCCTCGGCCCGGCTGTTCGCCGCGAGCAGGGAACGCAGGCGAGCATCCGCGTTGTAGCGTTTGTCGATTTCGCTGGCTCGCCCGTCAGCGCCGGCTGACAATGATCCGCTGTTACAGCAGAAGACATTCAGGTCGATGTCTCCGGCAATGCCTGGAACATTCCCCGCTGACGTGTACTGCCACATCAACCACTGCTGCCAGCCACCGGGAAGGGCGCCGGGGGACGAGCCTCCGTTGTAGCTGGCGAACCACAGCGGATAGCGAGAGAATGACGTCGTGTTCTTCATGATATCGGTCCAGAATGACCGGTAGGTGTACAGGATGGGAGCACGCCCGGTCCTGGTCTCGATCTCTTCCAGAAAGGCATGTGCCCAGCCCGCGAGCTGGGCGGCGGACAATCCGCCCTGTGCTTCGAGATCGAGGACGGGTGCCAGCTGGCCCGTGGAGCGGGTCGAGCCGGTGACGGCGAGAAAGCGGTCCGCCTGATCGACCGCAGTCGCGATCGGCAGCATAGGCCGTGCGTAGTGGTACATACCGACGACGAGCCCGGCTTGGCGGGCGTGATCGCGGTCAGTGGCGAAGTAGGGGTTGGTATAGCCGCTGCCCTCGGTCGCCTTGATAATGGCAAAGCCGATTCCGGCGGCACGGACCGCGTTCCAGCCGATCTCCGTGCTGCCGGGATGTTGCCAGGACGAGATGTCCACGCCCCGCGGCCAGCTGGCCGGGATGGCCAGCGGCGAGCGGGTTCCCGATGGCGCGCCCTCGTCGGGCGGCGCGACGGTGGTGCCCTCTCCCAGCGGGACATCACCGGGGGAGGCGTAATCCTGGCGGATGTTCTTGGCGGCGTCGCTACTGGCACCAGCGTCGGTGGATATGGCGCCGGGCCGGCCGGCTGACAGCACCGGAAATCCGGTCGTCGATACCGCGGCGCCGCTCGTCCCGGAGCCTTGGGCGCCTGCAACAGTGATAAGTGTCACCAGGGTAGTGGTGGTGATCGTACGTGCGACGGTTCGTTTGGCCCGCTGTTGCCGGGCTGGCCGGCATCGGTCCGGATCGTGGTCGTGGTCGTGGTCGTGGTCGTGGTCGTGGTAAGCGGTGTGCGGTGTCCCGTGCATGGGGCCCCCTGGCAGATGGGTGGACTGGCCGATGGGTGATCCCGGGTGACAGCTTCGCTCGGCCGACAACTACGCTAAGCGACTCTCTGGTTGCTTAGAGATATATCGATGGGCGTGGGCGGACTTTGTCGCTACCGATAGTCCACCCTTGTCTTAATTAGATGAAATTTCATGACATTATGCGATAATCGAAATTTTGATCTTGTCAAGATTCGATGAAGATCCGTTTAGCGTTGATCGCCGCGGCTGGCTGCCACCTCCGCCGCCGCCGCATCCGCCGCGACCAGAGCCTGTGCTCATGGCGGGGGTGCCGTCCGTGGTGTCGTTCTGTCGTGTAGCCTTAGGCGTACGCACACGCCCCTTTAGCTCAGTCGGCAGAGCATCTCCATGGTAAGGAGAAGGTCTACGGTTCGATTCCGTAAAGGGGCTCCGTGGTGGCGGTCGGTAGCCGGTTAATCGGTGCCCGGCCATTGCCCCGTTGGCTGGAATGACTGCCAACGGGGTTGAGCCATCAAGGCGGTGTAGCTCAGCCAGGCAGAGCAAGCGGCTCATAATCGCTGTGTCGCCGGTTCAAATCCGGCCACCGCTACAGGCCGGGTCGCGACCCGCCGAGGGCGACGTCTGGTCGTTCCACATGTCTATAAGTTCTGGTTCGTTCTTGTCCGACCTGCAGGAAGAGGCACAGCACCGTGGCCGCCACCGATGTCCGTCCAAAGATCACAATGGCGTGTCAGGTGTGCAAGCACCGTAACTACATCACACGCAAGAACCGCCGCAACGACCCCGATCGTCTCGAGCTGCGCAAGTTCTGCCCGAACTGCAGGCAGCACACCGACCACCGCGAGACTCGCTGACCCGCGCTGCTCCTCGTGTCGCCCCTCGCGGGTGCGCGGGGCCGCTTCGCTGTGTCGCGTGGCTGTTCGGCGCGGTCGTATGGAAGCATGGCGTTGTGATTTCGTCGGTCCGGTGCCATGGTGTGACCGGCGCCATGGTGAGATCGGAGCATTGCGATGCCGTTGAATCGAGACTTCATCGGGCGCCGATTTGTCGCGGACACACCCTTCCTGGTCGGGCGTGAGCATATCCGGCAGTTTGCCCTCGCGATCCGTGAGGACAGCCCGCTCTGTCATGATCTGGATGCGGCCAAGTCCGCTGGTTATATCGATCTTATTGCGCCGCCCACGTTCCTGACCGCACTCGGTATGTGGCGGTCCGTCGTTCCCCTGCACGATCCCGCGCTCGGCCTCGACTACTCGTTGGTGGTGCACGGTGAGCAGCGCTACTCGTTGCGGCGGCCGGTCGTCGCCGGCGACGAGATCATCGTTTCCGGCATGATCTCCGGCATCCGGAATGCTGGCCGTAACGAGCTAATGATCATCGATTATGAGTTCGCGACGACCGGTGGTGAGCTGCTGGCAACCGCCCGTTCGTCACTGGTCTCCCGTGGAACCGCCGTTGTGGAAAGCGGAACCGCCGGGGTCGAGAACGGCTGAGAGGTTCATGATGTCCGCGACTCTTGGTTACAGCGATGTTGAGGTCGGTACGCTGATCCCCGAACGGGAGTTCCGGATCCGCCGTGAAGATCTTGTCCGTTACTGCGGAGCGTCAGGCGACTTCAATGTGATCCACTGGAACGACCGGGCCGCGACTGATGTGGGCCTGCCCGGAGTCATCGCTCATGGGATGTACACCATGGCCAGCGCGGCGCGGCTTGTCACCGACTGGGCCGGTGATCCCGGGGCGGTTGTCGAGTATGGCGTCCGGTTTTCCTCGTTCGTCCCGGTGCCGGACGACGACGCCGGTGCCGCGCTGGTGGTCAGTGGTGTGGTTGCCAAGAAGCTGGACGACAACCAGGTTGTTGTGAACATCACTGTCCGGTGCGACGGAACCAAGGTGCTGCTGGGTTCGCGCGCCACGGTCCGCCTTTCCTGATCGTTTCATCGTCGCAACAAGCAGTCCGCTTTGCCGCGGCTGGCTGTGGCGTCCCCTGCCGCGGAACTCCCGGCCGCGGAGGTCCCGGCGGCACCACAGCCGACGCTCAGAGCGACCGGCAACAGGGGACGCGGCGTCGCGGGGCCAGGGCACGCACCCCAGCCCCGCTCATTGATCCACATCCCTATTGCCGGGCGCTCTTACTCCGCTACTCCGCCTCGGCCAGCAGGTCGGACATGCGCTGTACGCCGGTGGCCAGATCCTGGTCGCCGAGGGCGTAGGACAACCGGGCGTAGCCGGGTGTCCCAAACGCCTCACCGGGCACGATCGCGACGCCGGCCTCCTCGAGGATGAGCGTGGTCAGGTCCGCTGAGGTCGTCGGGGTGCGTCCTCGCAGCGTGCGGCCAATAACGCCGAGCAGTGACGGGTAGCAGTAGAAGGCGCCCTCGGGCATCGGGCACACCACCCCGGGGGTCGCGGAGAGCATGCGGTGCATAGTCTGGCGCCGCCGGTCGAAGGCAAGACGCATCTGCGCGACCGCGTCCAGCGGGCCCGCCACGGCAGCCAGCGCCGCGGCCTGCGCCACGTTGGAGACGTTGGACGCGGCATGGGACTGCAGATTGATGGCCGCCTTGACGGCATCCGCCGGACCTGCCAGCCAGCCGACCCGCCACCCCGTCATGGCGTAGGTTTTGGCGACGCCGTTGACGACGATGCAGCGGTCGGCGATCTCGGGCACCTCTACCGGCAGGGAAGCGAACCGGGCGTCGCCGTACACCAGATGCTCGTAGATCTCGTCCGCGATCACCCAGATCCCAGCCTGGGCCGCCCAACGCCCGATCGCGCGGACCTCCTCAGGGGTATGTACCGCACCGGTCGGATTGGAGGGTGAGCAGAACACCAAGGCCTTCGTCCGAGGGGTGCGCGCCTTCTCCAGCTGTTCCACCGTGACCCGGTAGCCCTGCTCGGGAGTGGTCACGACATCCACAGCCCTGCCACCGGCAAGGCGGATCGACTCCGGGTAGGTGGTCCAGTAGGGAGCGGGCAGCAGCACTTCGTCGCCGGGGTCGAGGAGTGTTGCGAACGCTATGTAGACGGCCTGCTTGCCACCATTGGTGATGAGTACCTGACTGGCCGCGATATCGAGGCCGGAGTCGCGGCGGGTCTTGTCGGCCACCGCTTCTCTGAGCTCTGGCAGGCCGGCGGCTGGTGTGTACCGGTGCATTTTTGGATCGCTGCATGCCTTCTCGGCAGCGGCGACAACGTGGTCGGGGGTGGGAAAGTCCGGTTCGCCGGCACCAAAGCCGATCACGTCCCGGCCGGCTGCGCGCAGCGCCTTGGCGGTCGAGTCCACGGCAAGTGTCGCCGAAGGGGCGATGCCTCCGACGCGGTGAGAGATCCGGGTCATGACCGTCATGCTGCCACGCATACCAGGTTGGCTGCTCGATCATCGGCGCGGTGCGGCCGGATCCGGCCGGTGTGCCCGATGCATCCGGTCCGGGTGGCGATGCCCCTCGTGACTCTTGGCCCCGCTGGTCACACGATACTGCGCTACAATCGCGCGACCCCTGGCCGGTCGGGCAGCCGCTGTCCAGCAAGTCCCTTTCCGGTTAGCCTGGGATGCGTCCGCGACGTGGAGCTTGATCACTGGTTCGTAGGAGATCATGGATACGTGAGGGTGGGCCGTGTAAGGAGCCGTGTAGGGAGTATGGTGGATGCGCTTAGGCCGTCATCCCCGCGTGTAGCGCCGTAGATGATTTTCATGCCCATGATCTTTATGATCATGATTGGTCTGAGTGCATCTTGATCGGCGGCTACCAGCACGGTGGTGGTCGTGGTGTAAAGGGGCGTGGCTCAATTGGTAGAGCACCGGTCTCCAAAACCGGCGGTTGCAGGTTCGAGTCCTGTCGCCCCTGCGGTATCCGACGACCAGGTAGGTGGAGTGAGTGGCGACCGACACACGTGACGCGGCACCGAGGGCCGGCCAGCCGACCCGGCCGGCAGCTCGACGCCGTACCACGCCGCTGCGCTTCTACCGAGAGATCGTCGCCGAGCTTCGGAAGGTCATCTACCCAGGTCGAAGCGAACTGATCACTTATGTGGTTGTAGTGCTCATGTTTTGCTCGATCATGGTGGCATTCGTCGCCTCGCTGGACTTCGGTCTCACCAAGGCGGTGTTGGCGATCTTCGGTTGAGGTGGACCGTTTCCGCGGATCCATGTCGCCATAGCGCCCGCACAGCTCACAGAGCACGGTCAAGAGAGAAGGAACGTCCGCGTGTCCCAGTTTCCCGAGCATGTCTCCTCCGAACAGGGAGAGGCCCTCGACGGTCTCGACCCGCTGGCGGCGCTGGTGCGCGACGAGGTGGCAAGCACGGAGGCCGGCGCCTTGCCGCAGGACGGCGAGAGCGGCGACGGTTCCACCGGCGTCGAGACGGAGCCCGGCTATCTTGCCGCGGCTGTCGCGGATGTCGACCAGCCCGCCTTCGACGACGATGACGACGATGACGGCGACATCCGCCAGGCGCTGGAGGACGCGCCTGGCGACTGGTACGTCATTCATTCGTACGCCGGCTATGAGAACAAGGTGAAGACCAACCTCGAGACTCGGATCTCCAGCCTCAACATGGAGGACTACATCTTCCAGATCGAGGTCCCGACCGAGGAGGTTCCGGTCATCAAGAACGGCAAACGGCAGCTGGTGCAGCAGAAGAAGTATCCGGGCTACATCTACGTCCGTATGGACCTCACTGACCAGTCGTGGTCCGCGGTTCGAAACACCCCGGGTGTGACCGGCTTCGTCGGCCTGACCAACAAGCCGTCACCGTTGCGGACAGAGGAGGTTGTTTCCATTCTTGCGCCGCCGGCGCCACCCGAGAAGAAGACCGAGACGGTCCGGGTGCAGGAGTTCGAGGTCGGGGAGTCCGTGACCGTCATGGATGGCCCGTTCGCGACCCTTCCGGCGACCATCAGTGAGATCAACCTCGATGCGCAGCGGCTCAAGGTGCTGGTGTCCATCTTCGGCCGCGAGACGCCGGTCGAACTTCAGTTCAACCAGGTCGCGAAGATCTGATCTGCTCGATGGCCGAAGGCGGCGCGGTTGTCTCCGCTTCCGCTCCACCAGAGGTTCCAACCAGCCAGGCGAACCGGTAGCCGGCCGGCGGCACGGTCGCAGCGTTCTTGGCGCCGACGGAGACCCCAGGAAACCCAGAGAGAAACGACACATGCCTCCCAAGAAGAAGATCGCGGCAATTATCAAGCTCCAGATCAATGCTGGTGTGGCGACACCCGCGCCGCCGGTCGGTCCGGCGCTCGGCCAGCACGGCGTCAACATCATGGAGTTCTGCAAGCAGTACAACGCGGCCACCGAGTCGCAGCGCGGGAACGTCGTTCCGGTCGAGATCACCGTGTATGACGACCGTTCGTTCACCTTTGTCACCAAGACCCCGCCGGCGGCCCGGCTTATCCTCAAGGCCGCTGGGATTGAGAAGGGCAGTGGTGTTCCGCACCGCACCAAGGTGGCGAACCTCACCGCGGAGCAGATCCGTCAGATTGCCCAGACCAAGCTGCCCGACCTCAACGCGACCACGCTGGAAGCCGCCGAGAAGATCATTGCTGGGACGGCGCGGTCGATGGGGATAACCATTCTTGGCTGACGGCTGACGGCTGACGGCTGACGGCTGACGGCTGACGGCTGACAGGGCCGGCCGAGAACGGAACAACTGTGGGAGGGCAGCCCGTCCGGGCTGCCCGCCATGACCACGAGGAGACAGATATGAAGCGCAGCAAAGCCTATCGGGCAGCCGTTGAGAAGATAGCGGCGGATCGTCTGTACACGCCGCTGGAGGCTGTTCATCTCGCCCGGGAGACCTCCACCACCAAGTACGCCGCGACTGTTGAGGTCGCGCTGCGCCTGGGCGTCGATCCGCGCAAGGCTGACCAGATGGTCCGCGGCACGGTGAATCTGCCGCACGGAACCGGCAAATCCCCGCGAGTCGCGGTTTTCGCCGCGGGCGAGAAGGCCGTCGAGGCCGCTGCGGCGGGTGCGGACATCGTCGGCAGCGACGACCTCGTACAGCGCATCCAGGAGGGTTTCCTGGATTTCGACGCCACGGTCGCGACGCCCGACCAGATGGCGAAGGTCGGCCGTATCGCCCGGATCCTGGGGCCACGAGGACTCATGCCGAACCCGAAGACCGGCACGGTGACTCTCGACATCACCAAGGCCGTCCAGGACATCAAGGGCGGAAAGATTAATTTTCGGGTCGACAAGCAGGGCAATCTGCACATCGTGATCGGGAAGACCGCCTTCACCGATGAGCAGTTGATTGAGAACTACAGCGTCGCCCTGGACGAGATCGTCCGGGTGAAGCCGTCCGCCTCCAAAGGCCGTTATCTGAAGAAGATTACTTTTACGACGACGATGGGTCCAGGAATCCCCGTCGACCCCAGCCGTACCCGTAACCTCCTCGAGGACGCGCCGGCCTGACGCCGCCGGCTTGGCGCCTGCTGTCCCGCCGGCCAGGCCGTGTATCATTTCATCCGAACCAAACCGAAGACCGCTGGTCATCGTCCCGTTCCGGGGCGATCGAAGGTCCGGTACGACCGGGCGGCCCGCGCAGGTGAGGGAGCGTTGCCCTGGGGCTGCTGGTTTGCCTGCCATCCCCGGTACTTCCGCCCCGCGCGCCTGCGCCGGGGCGTTTGTCGTTTCTCGGCATCTTTCGGGTGACCGGCCAGACCCCATGAAGGAGCCCGATGGCGAAGCCGGAAAAGGTCGCCGCGGTAACGGAGATCGTTGACTCGTTCCGGGGCGCGTCCGCGGCGGTGCTCACCGAGTACCGCGGACTGACGGTGAGCCAGCTCACCGAACTACGCCGCTCGCTGGGCGAGGACACCGAGTACGCCGTGGTGAAGAACACCCTGACCAGGATTGCCGCCGCGCAGGCGGGTGTCACGGGTCTGGACGAGCTGCTGGTCGGTCCGACCGCTGTCGCGTTCGTCACCGGCGACCCGGTCGAGGCGGCCAAGAGTCTGCGTGACTTCGCTCGCGCCAATCCCGCACTGATCGTCAAGGGCGGGATCGTCGAGGGCAAGCCGATGTCGGCGGATGACATCCGCAAGCTCGCCGATCTCGAGTCCCGCGAGGTGCTGCTCGCCAAGCTCGCCGGCGCGTTGAACGGTTCGCTGGCCAAGGCGGTCGGTCTGTTCGCGGCGCCGCTGTCCCAGGCGGCTCGCCTGGCGGAGGCGTTGCGCGCCAAGCGAGAAGCGGAGAGCCCCGCGGCCGAAGTCCCCGCGCCTGAGGCTTCGACGACCGCCGAGACCGCCGAGACCGCGGCGGTCGAAGCGGTCGAGGCAGAGCCGAGCGCGCAGTAGCGCTGTCCGTCCGCGGCGGCCCCGGGGTGCCGGACGCGCGAGGAAGAACATGGGCGCGTGAGTGGTTGCCCCACTGATCCAGACCACTTAGAGCGCCCGGCAATAGGGCTGTGGATCAAGGAGTGGGGCTGGGGTGCGTGCATCGCGAGGCGTCGGAGGGAGTCACCGGAGGTGTTGGGTGGCGACTGACGACAACGATGCGAGGTGCGTGCCCCAGCCCCGCGACGCCGCGTCCCCTATTGCCGGTCGCTCTTACTCCATAACAGTTCCTGGCACCCGCCACGGGCGGTGTGCCATCACAACGGGAAGGACCGCCACGATGGCGAAGCTGTCGACCGACGAGCTGCTGGACGCGTTCAAGGAAATGACGCTGCTGGAGCTGTCGGAGTTCGTGAAGCAGTTCGAGGACACCTTCGGTGTGACCGCGGCGGCCCCCGTCGCCGTCGCCGTGGCCGGCGGTGCCGGTCCGGCATCCGAGGCGCCGGCCGTGGAGGAGCAGGATGAGTTCGACGTCATCCTCACTGCCGTCGGTGACAAGAAGATCCAGGTCATCAAGGAAGTCCGTGCGTTGACCAGCCTGGGCCTGAAGGAGGCCAAGGACCTCGTCGACGGCGCGCCCAAGCCGGTCCTGGAGAAGGCCAGCAAGGAAGCCGCGGAGAAGGCCAAGGCCGCGCTTGAGGGTGCCGGCGCCACGGTCACCGTCAAGTAGGCATCGGTACGTAGGTACTGATCGGTCGGGCCGCCGTTTCCTGGTTGGCAAGCCGCACGGCGGCGGCCCGGCCCATGCTCGGGCCCTGCGGTGAGGCCTGTTGTCGAGGCTCCACCGTCGCCGGGTAACGTCAGTTCCGGCCGGGCCGTGGTGGTCCGGCCGGCATGGGACCTGGGCCGAGCGCGCGCTGGATGCCGTATTGTCACGGGCGCCGACGCGCGGCTTTCCGGTTGGGGTTGACGACCTCATCCGGGACGGAGTTCCATCATCGGGAAGCGGTGAGACATACCTGTCGAGCAGCCTTGCCAGCAGTGCGGCCGTCGGCTACACTGCTCGTTTGGGCTGCCCTTTCGTCGTGCGCTCGCGGTTCCTTCGGGTACGCGACGGTTCGGTCCCCCGCGTAACCGCGTCCTCTGGCGCGGCCGTCCAGACGTAACGACCGAGGTAATCCGAGCGAAACCGTTGATCGCAACCTGCCACCGAATCGCCGCCGCGTCACCAGCCCGGGATGACCCTCCCACACAGGTGTCCTCCTTCGGAAGGTGTCGTGACGGACTACTCGTCGACGCCCGTGTCGCATCTGCCCGCACCGTGGGGCAGCAGCGCGCTCCGTCGGACTACCCCCGCCGACACTCCACACAACCGTAGCGAGACACTGATCACCCGACCACCCTTCGCCGGATTGTTCGAGTAGGCCGAGGGCAACGTGAGAAGAATCATGATCCCGTTGTCGGAGGCCCAAGGACGCACGAGCACCGCCAGCCCGACGATCAGGCCACCGGAAGGACCACCTTGGCCGCCTCGCCTCACTCCTCCCGCATCTCGTTCGCAAAGATCATCGAGCCTCTTGAGGTCCCCGATCTTCTCGCCCTGCAGACCCAGTCCTTTGACTGGCTGATCGGCAATGAGGCGTGGGCGGAACGGGTCCAGGAAGCCATCGACGCCGGTCGTGACGACGTACCCGTCACGTCGGGTCTCGAGGAGGTCTTCGAGGAGATTTCTCCTATCGAGGACTTCTCGGGTTCGATGTCTCTGTCGTTCCGTGATCACCGTTTCGAGCCGCCGAAGTACTCCGTCGAGGAGTGCAAGGACAAGGATATGACGTACTCGGCCCCCATGTTCGTGACGGCCGAGTTCACCAACAACAACACCGGCGAGATCAAGAGCCAGACGGTGTTTATGGGCGATTTTCCGCTTATGACACCAAAGGGAACCTTTGTTATCAATGGGACCGAGCGGGTCGTCGTCAGCCAGCTCGTGCGTTCGCCCGGTGTGTACTTCGAGAAGACCATCGACAAGGTGTCCGACAAGGACCTGTTCTCCTGCAAGGTCATTCCTTCCCGGGGTGCCTGGCTGGAGTTCGAGGTCGACAAGCGGGACACCGTCGGCGTACGTATCGACCGCAAGCGCCGCCAGTCAGTGACCGTTCTGCTCAAGGCGCTCGGCTGGGACGAGGCGCGCATTCTTGAGCGTTTCGGTGACTTCCCGTCGATGCGGGTGACGCTGGAGAAGGACCACACCTCCAGCCAGGACGACGCGCTGCTTGACATCTACCGCAAGCTGCGGCCGGGTGAGCCACCGACCCGCGAGTCGGCCCAGACACTGCTGGAGAACCTCTTCTTCAACCCGAAGCGTTACGACCTGGCGAAGGTCGGTCGCTACAAGGTGAACAAGAAGCTCGGTGTCGACGTCCCGCACGACGTGGGCGTGCTGACCGAGGACGACGTCGTCCGCACGATCGAGTACGTCGTGCAGCTGCATGCGGGTAAGGACCAGTCCTATGACGTGGACGACATCGACCACTTCGGCAACCGCCGGCTGCGTACGGTCGGTGAACTGATCCAGAATCAGGTGCGCCTTGGTCTCGCCCGGATGGAGCGGGTCGTCCGGGAACGGATGACCACTCAGGACGTCGAGGCGATCACTCCTCAGACGCTCATCAACATCCGGCCGGTCGTCGCCTCCATCAAGGAGTTCTTCGGTACCAGCCAGCTGTCCCAGTTCATGGACCAGACCAACCCGCTGGCGGGCCTCACGCACAAGCGGCGCCTGTCCGCGCTCGGCCCTGGTGGGCTCTCCCGGGAACGGGCCGGCTTCGAGGTCCGTGACGTCCACCCCAGCCACTACGGCCGGATGTGCCCGATCGAGACGCCGGAAGGCCCGAACATCGGCCTGATCGGTTCGCTGTCGACGTTCGCGCGGGTCAACCCGTTCGGTTTCGTCGAGACGCCCTATCGCAAGGTCGTGGCCGGCCGGGTCACCGATCAGATCGACTACCTCACCGCGGACGAGGAGGACCGGCATGTCATCGCGCAGGCGAACGCGCCGCTGACGGCCGACGGCTCGTTCGCCGAGCACCGTGTCCTGGTGCGCCGCAAGGGTGGTGAGGTCGAGTTCATCCCGCCGGACGAGGTCGACTACATGGACGTCTCGCCGCGCCAGATGGTGTCGGTGGCCACGGCCATGATCCCATTCCTTGAGCACGACGATGCCAACCGCGCCCTGATGGGCTCGAACATGCAGCGCCAGTCCGTCCCGCTGCTGCGCAGCGAGGCACCGCTGGTCGGTACCGGTATGGAGGCCCGCGCGGCCAAGGACGCCGGTGACGTGGTCGTCTGCGCACAGGCCGGTGTGGTCGAGGACCTGTCCGCTGACTACATCACCGTGATGCATGACGACGGCACCCGGCGGACCTACCGGATGGCGAAGTTCCGCCGCTCCAACCAGGGCACGTGCATCAACCAGAAGCCGATCGTCGACGAGGGCGACCGGGTCCTGGCGGGCCAGGTCATCGCGGACGGCCCGTGCACCGACAACGGCGAGATGGCGCTGGGCAAGAACCTCCTGGTGGCGTTCATGCCCTGGGAGGGGCACAACTACGAGGACGCGATCATTCTCTCCCAGCGGCTGGTCCAGGACGACGTACTGTCCTCGATCCACATCGAGGAGCATGAGGTCGACGCCCGGGACACCAAGCTAGGCCCTGAGGAGATCACTCGGGATATCCCGAACGTCGCTGAGGAGGTCCTTGCTGACCTTGACGAGCGCGGGATCATCCGGATCGGCGCCGAGGTCTCGCCTGGTGATGTGCTGGTCGGGAAGGTCACGCCCAAGGGTGAGACCGAGCTGACCCCGGAGGAGCGGCTGCTGCGCGCGATCTTCGGTGAGAAGGCTCGTGAGGTCCGGGACACCTCGCTGAAGGTGCCGCACGGAGAATCCGGCAAGGTCATCGGTGTCCGGGTGTTCTCGCGGGAGGACGGCGACGAGCTTCCACCGGGGGTGAACGAACTCGTCCGCGTGTACGTCGCCCAGAAGCGCAAGATCACAGATGGTGACAAACTCGCTGGCCGCCACGGCAACAAGGGCGTCATTGCGAAGATCCTCCCTGTCGAGGACATGCCGTTCCTGTCCGACGGCACGCCGGTGGACGTCGTGCTGAACCCGCACGGTGTGCCGCGCCGTATGAACATCGGCCAGATCCTGGAGACCCATCTCGGTTGGGTGGCCAAGACCGGCTGGCAGGTCGACGACGGTGACGAGGACTGGAAGGAGCGCCTGCGCGGTATCGGTGCGCATCAGGCGCCGCCTGACACCAACGTGGCGACACCGGTGTTCGACGGCGCCCGGGAGGAGGAGATCACCGGTCTGCTTGCCTCGACGCTGGTGAACCGCGATGGTGACCAGCTGATCGGGTCCAGCGGCAAGGCACGGCTCTTCGACGGCCGGACGGGTGAGCCCTATCCGTACCCGGTGGCGGTCGGCTACATCTACATTCCGTACCT
>NZ_CAKJTO010000005.1:39178-88243 GCF_917627405.1 Protofrankia sp. Cj5 | reverse complement strand
CCGGGCGGCCGTCCGGTGCGGGCCCGCGGGGCCGGGGCACGCCGGCCACCGCCCCGCACGGGCCCAGCCCGTCCACCGCTGCGGCTGGGCAGTCCGCGCCGACGGCTGCGGGCCGCGGTCGTCATCCTGTGTTTGCTGCTGATCGTGCTCGCCGGCCGGCTGACACAGCTGCAGGCGTTCCAGGCGTCCACCTACGCCCGGCGCGCCGAGCAGGAGCGGCTGCACATCGCGGCGTTGCCCGCGGTCCGTGGTGTCATCACCGACCGCGGTGGGGCGGTGCTGGCGCAGGATGTCGACGCGCGCTCGGTGTACGCGGACCCGCGCAACATCACCGATGCCCGTGCCGTCGCCAACCTGCTCGCCCCCATCCTTCAGGTACCCGCGGACGCCCTGGTGGCCAAGTTCAGGAGCAGCGGACGTTTCGTCTACCTCGCCCGTGGGCTCGACCCGGCCGTGGGCGCGACGGTGACCAAGCTCCAGCTGGCCGGTATCGGTGTCCTGGAGGAGCGCCGCCGGCTGTACCCGTCCGGTTCCCTGGCTTCCAACGTCGTGGGTTTCACCACGGTCGGTGACAATGATGTCCTCGTGGGCGGTGGCGGTATCGAAGGCGCCTACGATCGGGTGCTGCGTGGCATCGACGGGGCGCGCCGCGTCGAGATGGATCCGGCGGGCCGGCCCATCCCGTCCGCGGCGAGCCGGGAATCCGATCCGGTGCCGGGCTCGAGCGTGCGGCTCACGCTCGACCGCGACATCCAGTGGGCCGCGCAGGGCGCGATCGCCGACGCGGTGCGCGCTACCCAGGCGGACGGCGGAAGCGTTGTGGTCATGGTCCCGGGCAGCGGGGACATCCTGGCGATGGCGGATGCGCCGGACTACGACCCCAACAAGATTGCCAGTGCTGATCCGTCGACGCTGAAGAACCGCGCCACCCAGGACGTCTACGAGCCCGGGAGCGTCAACAAAGTGATCACTATGGCCGCGGCGATAGACCGCGGCCTGATCTCGCCGGAGACGCCGGTGACGGTGCCGCCGAGTATGCGCATCGCGGGCCAGACCTTCATGGACGCGGAGCCGCACGGTGTGGAGCACCTCACCGCGGCCGGGGTGCTGGCGCGGTCGAGCAATCTCGGGACGATCCAGATCGCGAGCAGGATCGGTTCCGCCAACCTGGAGACCGCGCTGCGCGCCTTCGGGCTCGGGTCAAAGACCGGGCTGCGGTTCCCGGGCGAGAGCGCGGGCATCCTCAAACCATCGTCGGCCTGGGATCCCCAGCAGGCCGCCACGATCTCCTATGGACAGGGAATGTCCGCGACCGCGATCCAGATGGCGTCGGTCTACGCGACCATCGCCAACGGCGGGGTGCGGGTCGCGCCTCGTCTGGTGGAGAGCACCACCTCACCGGACGGGGCCGTGCACACCACGCCTCGCGACCCTGGCACCCGGGTGGTCGCCGCGAGCACCGCCACGACCATCTCGCAGATGCTGGAAGCGGTGGCCACCGACTCGGGGACCGCGCCGCTGGCGGCCATCGACGGGTACCGCGTCGCGGGCAAGACCGGAACGGCCCAGCGGCTCGGCCCGTCCGGTCACTACAGCGGCTATGTCGCCTCGTTCGTGGGCTTCGCCCCCGCCGACCAGCCCAGGGTGGTGGTGGAGGTGGTACTCGACAACCCCCGCGACGGCCACTTCGGCGGGACGGTCGCCGCGCCGGTGTTCCAGAAGGTGATGACCTTCGCGCTGGCGACGCTCGCGGTGCCCCCGCCTGGCACAACAGCACCCAGGTTCGTTCTCGATCGCGATGCCAGGCGCTGACCGGTCGCGGGCTCGGGACGGCTGGATACTAGGGTCGGTGCCGTGACCTCACCGGTGTTGCGTCCGGTCGCCCCGCCGGCGCGGGTGCTCACCGACCTGATGTCCCGATGCGTTGATCTTGTTTCTCTCGGTGCTCCGCCAGGAGGGGTTGTCGTCCGCGGTATCACCCATGATTCACGGGCGGTCCAGCCAGGCGATCTTTACGCGGCGCTGCCAGGCGCTCGCGTGCACGGCGCGGCCTTCGCCGAGCAGGCGCTCGCGGCCGGTGCCGTGGCCGTGCTCACCGATCCGGCCGGCGCCGACCGGGTAGCCCAGCTCCCGGCCGGGCGGGCCGGGGTACCTGTGCTTACCAGCGCCGACCCGCGCGCCGTGCTGGGAACGGCCGCGTCGTGGGTCTACGGCGACCCGTCACACTCCCTGCGGCTGCTGGGCGTCACCGGTACCAACGGCAAGACAACCGTGGCATATCTGCTGGAGGCAGGGCTGCGTGCTGCCGGTCACACGACCGGGCTGCTCGGCACCATCTCGACGCGGGTGGCCGGTGCCGCGGTCCCCTCGGTGCGTACCACCCCGGAGGCGACCGACCTACAGGGGCTGCTTGCGGTCATGGTCGAACAGGGAGTGACAGCGGCGGCGATGGAGGTCTCCAGTCACGCTATCGCGCTGCACCGGGTGGATGGGATCGGTTTCGCCGGTGTGGCCTTCACCAACCTCAGCCAGGATCATCTCGACTTCCACCCATCCATGGAGGCCTACTTCGCGACCAAGGCCGCCCTGTTCACCCCCGAGCGGACCGAGGTGTCCGTCATCGACACCGACACCCCGTGGGGACGCCGGCTCGCCACCGCGGTCCCCACGGCGGTGACCTGCGGGCGCGCTGCTGACGCGCGCTGGCGTGCGAGCGACGTCGTCGCCGGTCCCGCGGGAAGCACCTTCCGCGCGCACGGCCCACACGGGGTGGACGTCGAGGTGCGCATCGCGCTGCCTGGCGCCTTCAACGTCAGCAATGCCCTGGTGGCGCTGGCGCTGCTCGTCACCACCGGGGTGGAGGCCGGCACCGCCGCGGCCGGGCTCACGGCCCTGCCCGGCGTGCCGGGCAGGATGGAGCGGATCGACGCGGGCCAGCCCTTCGTCAGCCTTGTCGACTACGCCCATACCCCGGACGCGGTGGAGACGCTGCTGAGTACCGTGCGGGCGTTGGTCGACGGGCGTGTGATCATCGTGCTCGGCTGTGGTGGCGATCGTGATCGCGGCAAGCGTGCCCTGATGGGAGCCGCCGCGGTCCGCGGCGCCGATATAGCGATCTTCACCAGTGACAACCCCCGGTCGGAGGATCCGGAAATGATCATCGCTCAGATGCGCGCGGGCGCCGCGACGCTGCCTTCCGGGGGCGCCGATGGTGTGCTGGTGGAGGTCGACCGTGCCGCGGCGATCCGTCTCGCGGTGAGCCTGGCCAGACCCACGGACGCGGTCGTGGTGGCCGGCAAGGGACATGAGACCGGGCAGGAGCGCGGCGGTGTCGTGACACCCTTCGACGACCGGGACGTGCTGCGGGCGGAGCTGGCCCAGGCCGGCACCGGATCGCGTCCGGGCCTCGGCCGCAGAGGTGCTCACCGGTGATACCGCTTTGCCTGCGTGAGGTCGCGGCCGTCGTCGGCGGCCGGCTCGACGCCGTGCCCGATCCGGACGCGCCGGTCACCGGTGTTGTGATCGATTCGCGCCAGGTCGGTGCCGGTGCGTTGTTCGTCGCCGTGCCCGGTGCCCGGGTTGACGGCCACGACTTCGCCGCGGACGCGGTACGGGCCGGCGCGGTCGCGGTGTTGGCGGCCCGGCCGGTCGGCGTACCGGCGGTCGTGGTCCCCGACCCCACGGCCGCGCTCGCGGCGCTCGCCACCGAGGTACGCACCCGCTCGTCGGCGACGGTTGTCGCCGTGACCGGATCGTCTGGCAAGACCACCACGAAGGATCTGCTCGCCGATCTGCTGGGTGAGCTGGGACCGACGGTCGCCGCGCCCGGTTCGTTCAACAACGAGATCGGGCTGCCGCTGACGCTGCTGGGCCTGGAGCCGACCACCGGGTTCGTCGCGCTGGAGATGGGCGCTCGTGGCCTCGGCCATGTCGCCGCCTTGTGCGAGGTGGCCCGGCCCGACGTCGGGGTCGTGCTGAACGTCGGCTCGGCGCATGTCGGTGAGTACGCGGACGGGCGTGCCGGGATTGCTCGGGCCAAGGCCGAGCTCGCCGAGGCCGCGTCGGGCGCCGCCGTGCTGAACATCGACGATCCGCTGGTCGCGGCCATGGCCACCCGGGCTCGCGGTGATGTGATCATGTTTGGTGAGAGCGCTCGGGCTGACGTGCGGGCCGACGGCGTGCGTGTCGACGACCGCGGGCGCGCGCGGTTCGACCTGCTCACGGCCGGCGAACGGCATCCCGTCTCGTTGAACCTCGTCGGCGCGCACTACGTCGCGGCCGCGCTGGCCGCGGCGGCGGCCGCGATCCGTCTCGGACTGTCCCCGCGGCGAGCCGCGGCCGCGTTGTCCCACGCCCAGGCCCGCAGCCGTTGGCGGATGGAGGTCACCGTGACCGGCAACGGCGTCACCGTCATCAACGACGCCTACAACGCCAACCCGGAATCGATGCGGGCGGCGTTGAAGACACTGGTCGAGATGAGTCGCGGCCGGCGGGCCTGGGCTGTGCTCGGGGGCATGGGAGAACTCGGCGCGGCCGCGGACGACGAGCACGACGCGCTCGGCCGGCTGGTGGTCCGCCTGGGTGTGCCGCGGCTGGTGGTGGTGGGGGCCGAGGCTCGCCGGATACACCTCGGGGCGTCGCTGGAGGGCTCGTGGTCAGGGGAGTCCGTCTGGGTAGCGGACGTCGAGGCGGCCTGCGGGCTGCTGCGGGAGCGAGTGGCGCCAGGTGATGTCGTGCTGGTGAAGGCATCCCGGGCATTCGGGCTGGAGCGGATCGCGGACGACCTCGCGGCCGGTGAACCGACGGGCCCCGCCCGGCCCGTCGAGCGAGGTGCGCACGGGTGAGAGGCGTACTGGTCGCCGCGCTGGTAGCCCTCGTGGCGTCGCTGCTGGGCACACCATCGGTCATCCGCCTGTTCCGCCGGCGGGGTTACGGACAGGAAATTCGCGAGGACGGGCCGTCAAGCCACCTTACCAAGCGTGGCACACCCACGATGGGCGGCACGGTCATCATCCTGGCGACGCTGGCCGGCTACTTCGTCGCGCATCTGATCACGATGAACGGATTCACCGCGTCCGGGTTACTGGTGCTGCTGGTCATGACCGGTCTGGGGATGGTCGGTTTCCTCGATGACTACATAAAGATCCGCAAGCAGCGCAGTCTCGGGCTCACCGCGCGGACCAAGTTCGCCGGTCAGGCCGCGGTGGCGCTGGCATTCGGCCTGCTGGCCGTCCGCTTCAAGAACGCCAACGGCCTGCTGCCGGGGTCGACGTTTGTTTCGATCGTTCGGGACACCGATTTCTCGATCGGTTTGATCGGTTTTCCGCTGCTCGCCTGGATAATCATTGCGGCGACGTCGAACGCGGTGAACCTCACCGACGGGCTGGACGGCCTGGCCGCCGGTACCTCGGCGATGGTGTTCGGCGCCTATGTGGTGATTTCCTTCTGGCAGTTCGGCAATCTCTGCGGGCGCGGTCCCGCGCAGGACGGCTGCTACTTCGTCCGCGACCCGCTGGACGTGGCGCTGGTCGCGGCCGCAGCCATGGGCGCCTGTTTCGGATTTCTGTGGTGGAACGCGAGCCCGGCGAAGATATTCATGGGTGACACCGGCTCGCTGGCCCTCGGCGGGGCGTTCGCGAGTATCGCGATCGTCAGCCGGACCGAGTTGTTGCTGTTCGTCCTCGGCGGGCTTTTTGTGGTCGAGACGCTTTCGGTGATCATTCAGGTCGCCTTCTTCAGGGCCACCCGGAAGCGGGTCTTCAACATGGCGCCGATCCACCACCACTTCGAACTGGCTGAGTGGCCGGAGACCACGGTCATCATCCGCTTCTGGATTGTCTCCGGACTCGCCGTGGCGTTCGGGCTCGGGCTGTTCTACGCGGAGTTCCTCTCGCACGGCGGTTCCTGATGTGTATCCTCGACGCAGGCGGTCCCGGCCGGTGGTGGCGGGGTGTCCGCCATGTTGTCCCGGGGTTTCCGGTTATGGATTAACATCAGTGGCCAGCCACGTTGAAACGGACGGTACCGGACGTTGAGAGCCGACAGCTGGCGAGGTCGTCGGAGATGACTGCCGGCGTGGCGGCATCGCGGTTTCGCCGAACACCGTCCGGCCTGGAGGTACTGTGCTGGCCGGGCTTTGATGACCGGCTGGTGGATGTCTTTGTCACCACCCGTACCGGCGGTGTTTCCCGCGGCGCCTACACCTCACTCAACCTGAGTCTGCGGGCCGGGGACGACGACGCGGACGTACTGGCGAACCGGGCGACAGTGGCCGAGGCACTCGGCGCCACCGTGGACGACTTCGTGTTCTGCGCCCAGGCACACAGCCCGAATATCGCCATCGTGACCGATGAGCACCGTGGGCGGGGCAGCCGTTCGGCCTCGGACGCGCTGCCGCTGACCGACGGGCTTGTGACCACGGCGCCCGGGATTGCGCTGGCTGTCCTGGCGGCGGACTGCGTCCCGGCCGTTCTGCATGATCCGGTCGCCGGGGTGCTCGCGTGTGTGCATGCCGGCTGGCGCGGGACCGTGCGCGGCGCCGTCCCCGCGGCGCTGGCGGCCATGCGGCGGCTGGGCGCCGCCGCATCGAATGTCGTCGCCGGTGTCGGGCCCGCGATCGACCCGGACCGTTACCAGGTTGGGGCGGAGGTCGTGGCCGCCGTCCGGGCCGCCTTCGACGGGCGCGCGGACGAGGTGATCCGCGCCGACGGGCTCGGGAAGTGGACGTTTGACGTGGCCGGAGCGAACGTCATGCAGCTGGTTGCCGAGGGCGTGCCGGAACGTCAGATCCACGTCGCGGGGGTGGGCACCGGTCCGGGCACGCCCTTTTTCAGCCACCGGGCGGAGAACCCGTGCGGACGGTTCGCCGCGGTGGCCCGCCTGCGCGGGAAGGACGTTCTGTGATCGGGCCACCGCGGCGTGGCGAGAGTTTTCGCTATGTGGGCTACGACATCGACCCGTCGCATGACCGGCTCGTGTGCCGCTACCGCCTGGACGGGCGGGAGTTCCGCGAGGACGTGACGTTCCCCGGCGGCGGGGCATGGAGCGAGCCCGCGGTGGCCGAAGCGGCCCGCCTGGTGTTCCTGCTGACGGCGGTCTCCTACTACAAGACGGCGGCCCCGCCGGTCGTCGACCTCGGTGATACCGCGGTCACCGGCCTCGAGCGTGCCTTCCTGCGAGAGTTCTATCTCGACGGCCTGGGGGAGTTCGCGCACCGTAACAATCTTGATCTTTCCGGGCTGCGGATCATCGGCCCGGCGCTGGCGCGCGAAACGCCGGTGGCTGTCAGCCCCGACGAGGGCCGGCCGCTGGTGCCGTTCGGCGGCGGGGTGGACTCCATCGTCACCGCGGAGCTGCTGCGGCCCCGGGCCAAGGACCCGGCGCTGTTTGTCGTCAACCATCCCGGTGACCGCTTCGAGGCCATCGAACGGGCCGCCGCTGCCACCGGCCTGCCGGTCCTCCGGGCGGAGCGGCTCATCGACACCCAGGTGCTGCGCTCGGCGGAACTCGGTTTCCTCAACGGGCATGTCCCGGTCACGGGAATTCTTTCGGTGATCGCCGTGATGGCCGCCGCGCTGGACGGGCGGGACGCGGTGGTGATGTCCAACGAGTGGTCGGCCTCCGCGGGCACCATCACGGTCGACGGCCGCTCCATCAACCACCAGTACTCCAAGGGCGAGGCGTTCGAGACCGCCCTGCGGTCGGTCCTCGTCGAGGCTCTCGGCGGCAGGCCGGAGTACTTCTCCCTGCTACGCCCGTTCACGGAGTTGTGGATCGCCCGGCGGTTCGCCGCGCTGCCCCAGTACTTCGACCACTTCCGCAGCTGTAACCGCGCTTTCCACATCGATCCCGCTCAGCGGCTGGACCGCTGGTGCGGCCAGTGTGACAAGTGCTGTTTCATCGATCTGATCCTTTCCCCCTTCCTGGACGAGCCGACGCTGCGGCAGGTCTTCGGCGGGCGTGAACCACTGGCTGACGTGGCGTTGCTGGGTCGTTTCCGTGCGCTGCTGGGCCTGTCCGCGGACAGCAAGCCCTGGGAATGCGTCGGCGACGTCACCGAGTGCCGGGTGGCTACCCTGCTCGCCGCCGGGCGCCGTGACCGGGCCGCCTCGCCCGTGCTCGCCGCGCTTGGCCCGCTACCGGGAGAGCCCACGCCCGAGGAGCTGCTCGTCCCGCATGGCCGACACTTCGTCCCGGACCGGTATGCGCCCGACGATCTCCTGGTCTGACCTGCGTGGCCGCGCGGTCGGTCTGTACGGGATCGGCCGTGAGGGCGAGGCCAACCTGCGGGCCTGCCGGGCGCGGGGGATCGAGCCGGTGCTCGTTGACGACGCCCCCGCCCGGACGGACATCGAGGGCAGGCCACTGTTGGTGACCGCGCTGGGTGGCTTCGATGCGCTCACTCATTGTGATGTCGTTGTCAAGGCTCCTGGAATTTCGCGGTACGGCGAGACCGTGCGAAAGCTCGAGCGGCTCGGGGTGCCGGTGGTCGGTGGAGTGGGGCTGTGGCTCGCCGAGGCGGACCGGTCGAAAGTGGTCTGCGTGACGGGAACCAAGGGCAAGAGCACGACGTCCGCGGTTGCCGGGCACCTGCTGACCCGACTCGGTTACCGGTGCCTGGTCGCAGGCAACATCGGGATGCCACCGCATGATCCGTTCGCGGGCGACGGGTACGACTTCTGGATCATTGAGGTGTCCAGCTACCAGGCGACCGACCTGGCGTGCTCCCCGCCGGTGGTCGCTGTCACCTCGCTGCATCCCGACCACCTGCCATGGCACGGTGATGATCCGGAGAACTACTTTCGGGACAAACTGTCCGCCTGCTCCCAGCCCGGTGCCGACCTCACCATCGCCAACGGTGACAGCGACCTGATCCGCGCCCACCGGCAGCTGCTCGGGCCCAGGGTGCGGTGGGTGTGTGCGGACGCCGCGGCGGACGGCGACTGGCTGCGGCAGCTGGGGCTGCTCGGTCTCCACAACCGGCGTAACGCCCTGATCGCCGGCGCCTGTCTGCGGGCACTTGGCGTACCCGAGGCGGACGACGGCGACAAGCTGCGTACCGCGGCGGAGGGGTTCCGCGGGCTGGACAGCCGGCTCCAGGTGATCGGAGAAGTGGACGGGGTCTGTTTCGTCGATGACAGCCTGTCCACCAACGTCCTGCCGACACTCGCCGCTGTCGAGGCCTTCGGTGACCGCAGGATCGCCGCGGTCGTGGGCGGCCAGAGCCGGGGTATCGACTACCGGCCGCTGGCCGTTGGCCTACGCACCCGCACCTTGGACACACTTGTCCTCACCGTGCCGGACAACGGCCCCGACATCCGCCGGCAGGTCACCGAGGCTGGTGCCGGCCCGCATGTCACGATCGTGGACGCGCCTGACCTCACCGCCGCCGTGCTTGAGGGCTACCGGTGGGCCAGGCCCGATGGCATCGTTCTGTTGTCACCCGCGGCGCCGAGCTTCGGGCGTTTCCGTGACTACCGCGAGCGTGGCGCCGCCTTCGCGCTCGCCATGCGGGCCTGCGCCGCCTCCGCGCGACAGTAGCTGCCGCCACCGCGCGACAGTCGGTTGAGAGCGCCCATCCGCACAGAACGTGTACGTGCTGGTCACGGAGTATCCGGCGGTACCAGGACGTTCGGGTTGAGGATGCCCGCGGGGTCGAAGGCCTTTTTGATCCGCCGGAACACGGCGATCTCGACCGGTGAACGGTTGAGCGGCAGCCAGCGGTGCTTGGCTGTGCCGATCCCGTGCTCGGTGCTGATGCTGCCACCGTTCGCGGCGACGAGCCGGAACACACTGTCCTCCACCCACTCGCCGGCGGTACCCGCGCCGGTGACGTTCACGTGCACACTGCCCTCGGCGACATGCCCGAACAGCCAGGCTCTCGCCCGCGGCGCGATACTCCTGACGGTGTCGGGCACGGCCTCGACGAACGCGGGCAGGCCGGCGAGCGGCAGGGTGACATCCATTTTCACCGGTGTCCCGTGCGTACTGATCGATTCGGTGTGCCGTTCCCGGTAGGCCCACAGGGCCTCGCAGCCGCGTTGGTCGCCCGCGAGCGAGGCGTCGGTGACGCCGGCCAGACCGGCGACGGCCTCCGCCAGCGTGTTCAGCGGTGTCTCGCCGTCGGCCGCGTCCCCACTGACCTCGACGAGGAGGTAGGCCGCGTGCGTTCCGCGCAGCGGCCGGGACAGGCCGCATGCCTCCGTTACGAGATCCAGGCCCGCGGCGAGCATGAGTTCGGCCGCGGCGAGTCCGGGCAGGCTGTTTCGCAGCAGGGACGCCGCCGCGACCGCGTCCGGTACGGACGCAAGGCCGAGCAGACCCACCGCCCGCGCACGGGCGGCCGGCACCAGCCGGACCCGTGCCGCGGTGATCACACCGAGCGTGCCCTCGCTACCAGCAAGCAGTGAGGGCAGATGGTAGCCGGTATTGTCCCTGGCGAGGCCGGCGAGGTGGGAGACCACACTGCCGTCGCCGAGGACCGCCTCCACGCCGAGCAGCTGCGCCCTGGTGTCCCCGTACCGGAGTACCCGCAGGCCACCAGCGTTCGTGGCCACGGTGCCGCCGATCGTGGCCGTGTCCCGGCTCGCGAGATCGACGCCGTAGGCCAGCCCCGCCGCGGACGCCGCGGCGCGCAGCACGCTGATCGGTACGCCGGCACCGACGGTGGCCTGGCCGGCGGCAGTATCGATCAACGGGGGGTCCGCGAGGCCGCGCAGGCTGAGCACGATCTCCCCGCGGGTCGGCACGCCGCCGCCGACAAGCCCGGTGTTGCCGCCCTGGGGCACCAGCGGTATCTCGTGCTCCGCGCACACCTGGACGATGGCCGCCACCTGCGCGGTGTCCACCGGACGCAGCACCGCCACCGTCCGCCCGACGAATCGGCCGGTCCAATCCCGGACGTACCCGGCCATGATTTCTGGATCCGTCAGCACCCGGGCGTCGCCGACCGTGTTTCGCAGCGTCTGGACCAGCTGGTTTCGTGACATGGTTCAGTGTCGTCTCAGAGTCGTGACCCCCGATCGGTGTTGTCGGTGGCGTTGACCGGACCGAGGGGAGCGGTTGTAACGATAGTGGCCGATCACATACACTATGTCAGGATTTGACTCCGTGGGGTTGTATATGCCGGCCGGAGGCCGCGGGCGGGCTGATGGGTGCTCGACACACCCATGATGGTCGGTGTCGAACAGGCTGGCGGCATGGACTATTCGATGGGGGACCATAACCGCGTTCACCCAGAAGAACCGCGTGACTCCGGCGGTGCTCTCGGTGGGCGTGTTGCATGTGTGTTCCTTGACGAGCAGGGGAGCGGGACGTGGTGACCGGGGGCGACGAGCCCACGCTCGGTATGCCTGAGCGGGGCGGGCCGGCTGTCGACGGCACCCGGGTCCCCGTGCTTGCGCGGCCGCTGGCCTCCTACTACCTGCTGCTCTCCTCGGCTGGCCTGCTGTTGCTGCTCGGGCTGGTCATGGTGCTGTCGGCATCCAGCGTGCGGTCGTTCGACGAGCTGGGCTCGTCCTACGCGGTGTTCGCCCGGCAGGCGACCTGGGTGGGCATCGGCCTGCCACTGCTGGTGCTGGCCAGCCGGCTGCCCGTGCGGGTCTTCCGGGTACTGGCGTACCCGGTCATGATTGTCTCGTTGGTACTGCTGACGGTCGTGCTGACCCCGCAGTTCGGGAAGTCGATCAACGGTGCGCAGCGATGGATCGAGTTGGGCTCGTACACCCTGCAGCCCAGCGAGATCGCCAAGCTCGGCCTTGTGCTCTGGGGCGCGGATCTGCTGGTGCGTAAACGCAAGCTGCTGGGCGACTGGAAGCACCTGCTGGTCCCGCTTGTGCCCGGGGCGTTGCTGATCTGCGTCCTGATTATGCTTGAGCCCGACATGGGGACCACGATCGTGGTTTTGTTGATCATGCTCATGCTGTTGTGGGTGGTCGGGACGCCGCTGCGGGTCTTTGTCTCCATCAGCGGTGTGATCTTGCTGGCTGGCACCGTCCTGGCCATCCGGGAGCCATACCGGTTCGAGCGGCTGCTGTCCTATCGCGACCCGTTCGCCGATGCCCATGACACCGGTTTCCAGGCGGTCCAGGGCTTGTACGCGCTGGCGTCGGGAGGGTGGTGGGGTGAGGGGCTCGGCGCGTCCCGGGAGAAGTGGCCGGGGCTGTTGCCCAACGCCCACACCGACTTCATCCTCGCGATCATCGGTGAGGAGCTGGGCCTGCTCGGCACATTGGTCGTCGTCATCCTGTTCGCCGTTCTCGGGTTCGCCGGCATCCGGGTCGCCCACCGCAGCGCTGACCCGTTCGTCCAGCTCGCCGCGGCATCCGCCACCGGCTGGCTGCTTGGCCAATCCATGATTAACATGGGCGCTGTGGTGGGCCTGCTCCCGATCACGGGAATCCCGCTTCCGCTGGTCTCGTTCGGGGGCTCCGCGCTGGTTCCCACGATGCTCACGGTCGGGATGCTGCTGTCGTTCGCCCGGCACGAGCCCGCGGCGACCGCGATGCTCAGTGCCAGGGCGGCAGCCCGGCGCGAGGCGCGGGAGGCAGGTGAGCCGGCGGCGGGCGGCGGGCGTCGTTTCCGGGCCCGCGCGCGGGTGGCCCGGGGCAGCCGCGGCGACAGCGGTGATGATGACGTTGCCGAGAGGATCTCCGCGGCCGCGCACCGTTGACCCGATGCCGAGACGGCCGCCCGCCGCGGGTGACAGATGATCGACAATCATGACGCCGGCCGCGCCGCACGAAGGCCGGGCCGTTGTCACGGCTGGCCGTCCCCAGGATAGTTTTCCCCGAATGGCGTCCCGGCCGAGGGGTGGAGGATGGGATGAGCGACAGCGAGTCGGTCGAGGCGATCCTGCCGGGGCCGGTTCCGCTCGCCCGGCGGATGGGTGAGATCGGGACGTGGGTGATGCGTGACCCGCTGCGGCTCGGCGAGGTCCGTGACGTCATCTCGCTCGCTGGTGGGCTGCCGGCCGGGGAGACACTGCCCGCGGCGGAGATCGGTGCGGCCGTGCACCAGGTGGCGACCTCGAAGGCAGCGACGGCCGCGTTGCAGTACTCGGCGGCTGAGGGCCTTCCCGCGCTGCGCGCCTGGATCGCGGACCGGGCGTCGGTGGACCGTGGGCGCCCGGTCGACCCGAGCCAGGTCGTGGTGACCGCCGGTGGGCTGCAGGGCCTGGACATCATCGCGCGTGCCCTGCTCGACCCCGGGGATCTTGTAGCCATTGACGAGCCCGTCTTCCCGGGTTCCCTGCACTGCCTGGAGATGTACCAGCCGGAGTTCCTGGCGATCCCGGTTGACGACGACGGCCTGGATGTCGGCGCGCTCGCCGAACGGCTGGCCGGCGGCCAGCGTCCCAAACTCGTCTACACGGTCGCGACCTTCCATAATCCGACCGGGGCCACGCTCACCGATGCCCGGCGGCGGCAACTCGCGGAGCTGGCCGAGCGGTACGGGTTCCTGGTGGCCGAGGACGAGCCGTACCCGGCACTGCGCTTCCGGGGAGATCCCGTGCCACCGGTTGCCACCTATGGTGATCGAGTCATCACGATCGGATCCTTTTCCAAGACGCTCGGACCGGGGCTGCGGGTCGGCTGGGTGCTGGTGCCGCCCGCGCTCGTGGACGCGGTAGGCCGCGCGAAGCTCTGGTCGGACCTGCATACCTCCACGCTGACGCAGTACGCCCTGCTTGAGCTCTTCGGCCGGGAGGGCTGGTACGACGCGCACCTGGCGACCCTGCCGGCCATCTACGGACGGCGGTGCGCGGCTCTGCGTGCCGCCATCAGCGAGCATCTGGCGGGGATTGTCGAGGTCAACGATCCCGCTGGCGGGCTGTTCGTCTGGGGGCGGGTCGTCGCGCCCGGCCTGTCCGCGGACGACCTGCTCGACGCCGCAGTCCGCCGCGGGGTGACCTACGTGTCCGGTCCGCAGTTCGCTGTGCACAATCCCGACTCCACGACGATGCGGATGTCATTCGCGGGCAGCTCCCCGGAACGTCTTGAGCTCGCCGCCCGCCGGCTGTCCGACGCCGCGGCCGCGGCCCTCGGGCCGCGGGCCTGACGTCCTGACGTCCTGACGTCCTGACGCGGGGAGGGCCGGCCGCGGTTGTGCTGTTCCTCTGTGCTGTTCCTCTGTGCTGTTCCTCGCGTCACCGGTGCGCCCGGCCGCGCGAGGCAGCGGCCGTCGCCGCCGCTGGTGGGACCCGGAGAGCGATCCGTCGCTGAGGTGTGTCATCGTCGTGGACGATGCTGAGGAGTGTGGTGCTCGCCGGCGGTGGCACGGCGGGCCATGTCGAACCTGCGCTGGCGGTCGCGGACGCCCTGCGGGCCGCTGACCCCCGGATGCGCCTGACCCTCCTGGGGACGGAGTCCGGGCTGGAGGCAAGGCTCGTGCCGGCCCGCGGGTACGAGCTGGTGACCATCCCGAAGGTGCCGTTGCCCCGTAAACCCACGCCGTCCCTGCTCACCGTGCCCGGCAGGCTCGCCGGGGCGGTCAGCCAGGCGTCGGCGGCGCTGCTGCGGGTGCGCGCGAGCGTGGTTGTGGGCTTCGGCGGGTACGTGTCCGTCCCGGCCTACCTCGCCGCGCGCCGGGCGGGCATCCCGATCGTCGTGCACGAGGCCAACCCGGTGCCGGGGGTGGCGAACCGCATCGGTGCCCGGTTCACGTCTTTTGTGGCGGTGTCCTACCCGGGCACTCCGTTGCGCGGCGGTCGGCTCACCGGTATCCCGCTGCGTCCGGAGATTCTGAGTCTGGACCGGTCGCCGACGGCCGCTCGGGCCGCCCGGATCAGCTACGGCCTGCACCCGGGTCACCCGACGCTGCTGGTTTTCGGTGGTTCGCAGGGGGCTCGGCGGCTCAACGACGTGATCAGTGCGACGGCCAGGGAGATCACTGCGAGCGGGGTCCAGGTCCTGCACGCGGCCGGGCCCAAGAACGTCGACACGGTGCTCGCGGCGCTGCCCCCGGACCTGCCTGTGCCCTATGTGGTGCGGCCGTATCTCGATCACATGGCATCCGCGTACGCGGCGGCGGACCTGGCCCTGTGCCGGTCCGGCGCGATGACCTGCGCGGAGCTGGCCGCGGTCGGCCTGCCCGCTGTCTACGTTCCGCTTCCGCACGGTAATGGTGAACAGCGGCGTAATGCCCTGGCGACGGTGGAGGCCGGCGGCGGTCTGCTGGTCGACGATGCCGGGCTCTCCCCGGAGTGGGTGCGCGCGGAGCTGCTGGGCCTGCTTACCTCGGCCGAGCGGCTGGCGAAGATGGCGGCGGCCTGCGCCGGTTGCGGGCATCCCGGTGCCGTGGACGCGATCGTGTCGATGATCAGGGATGCCGCGGCCTCCCGCCGGCGGCAACCGGCACGCCACGCTGCCCGCTGAACCTCGGTCCGAGGCGATGGATGGGGCAAGATGTCAGCTGTGACAGCTCGGGCGCTACCGGACAACTTCGACCGCGTGCACCTCGTCGGGATCGGTGGCGCCGGTATGAGCGGCCTCGCGCGCCTGCTGCTGCGGCGCGGCGCGTTTGTGTCCGGAAGCGATGCCCGCGACACCCGTCACCTGGCCGCGCTACGGGCGCTCGGGGCGGAGGTGATGATCGGTCATGATCCACGGCATGTCGGCGACATCCATACGTTGATCTTTTCCCAGGCCATTCCGGCTGGAAATCCGGAGGTCGAGGAGGCGAGAAGGCGCGGCCTGCGCGTCGTCTCACGGGCCGCCGCGCTGGCCGCGCTGATGCGGGGATTCCAGGGGCTCGCGGTCGCCGGTACCCACGGGAAGACGACGACCACGCTGATGGCCACCGTCGCCATGCAGGCATGTGGAGCCGACCCGTCATTCGTCACCGGTAGTGATATCAACGAGGCTGGCTCCAACGCGCATGCCGGTTCGGGTGAGATCTTCATCGCCGAAGCCGACGAGAGCGACGGCGGATTCCTCCTCCTCGAGCCGTTCGCGGCGGTCGTCACCAACGTTGAGGCCGATCATCTTGACTACTACCGTCAGCGTGCGGACGTCGACACGGCCTTCGCGCGGTTCGTCAGCGGCGTCGACCCGGCCGGCTTTGTGGTGGCCTGCCTGGACGACCCCGGCGCGGCCAGGCTCATCACCGCGCTGCGGGACAGCGAAGGCCCGAAGGTGCCACGGGTCACCACCTATGGCGAGTCGGTGGACGCCCACGTCCGGGTGGAGCTCGCGATGGTCTCGCCGACCGGTTCCACCTGTGAGGTGGTCGTGCGGGGCCGGCGGCTGGGCGAGCTGACCCTGCGGGTACCCGGGCGGCACAACCTGCTGAACGCCGCGGGCGCGCTGGCCGCCGGGCTGGAGCTCGGCCTGCCCGCGACTGGTCTGCTGGCGGGGCTGGCGGGGTTCGCCGGTGTCCGCCGCCGGTTTGAGGCCAAGGGCACCGTCGAGGGCATCCGGGTGATCGACGACTACGCCAACCATCCCACCAAGCTCATGGCTGTGTTGCGGACCGCCCGTGACGTTGCCGACGGCGGCGGTGTCGTCGTCGCGTTCCAGCCGCACCTGTACAGCCGGACGGCGGCCTTCGCGGCCGAGTTCGGCGCCGCGTTGGGCCTTGCGGACGCTGTTGTGATCATGGATGTCTTCGGCGCGGGGGAGCGGGAGATCCCCGGGGCCGGTGGCGCGGCGATCGCCGCCCGCGTGCCGCTTCCCGCCGACCGGGTCGTCTACGAGCCATCCTGGTCGGCCGCGGCGGGCCGGGTCGCGGCGTTCGCGCGTCCGGGCGATCTGGTGCTCACGGTCGGCGCGGGTGACGTGACCCTGCTGGGCGGGGAGATCCTGCGCGTCCTCGCCGAACGCGCCACCCTCCCCAGCTGATCATAAGGAACGCCCGAGCCTGCGGCGTCGCGAGCCAGCCGGCATCGACTCCGATTGTGTCAATGGTCGAAGATCTCGTTCGTGATAATCGTTTTGCCGGTGTCAGAGCCAGGCAACGTACACGTACACGCCGCCGAGCTCGTCGCTGTTCTTGGGTCCGATCTTTTTGACCGTGAACCTGAACCCATGTTGGCGTAGCGTCTGTCCGTACTGACCCCGCCCCTTCAATACGACCAGTCCGCGGGTCTCGACACCAGACCGAAGTAGTGGAGCCACCGGACTGCCGATGTTACCGCCGCATTGACCGCACTGTTTGGGATCCTGCCGCGGTTTGGGGCGGACTGCTACTTGCGGTGCGGACCAGGAGCTCCCAGGCAACGGTTGTGGTGGCTGGCCCGAATGAGGAAGGCTGCATCGGTGCGAGGCAGCCGCGCCACGCTGCGGCGGGAAGACCGCCCAAGCCGCCTCCGTGCCGGAACCGGCCGCCCTCGGCGGAGCCGTGCCGAGGAACTGATCCGTGGCGTCAGGGCAGGTGCGGCGGTGCGGCGGCGAGGAGTTCGTCGAGCAGGGTGGCCCGGTGGCTGATGTAGGCCGGTTCGCCGCGCTCGTCGGTGCCCAGTGCGTACATGTGCGCTGTCGCCGGGCCGCGGTCACGTTCGATCCGCCAAAACCGGGCGATGCCGGCGCGGGCGTACTCACCCGGTTTGATCATGCGGTCGAGGTTCTCCGATCCCGGTGAGACGACCTCCACCACGAGCAGGGTGTCAGCTGGGTCGATCCAGACGGTGCCGCGTGGGGCCGGGCGGCACAGGACGAGAACGTCCGGGCTACGGCCGCTGGAGGACTCGGTGATCCGCAGGCCCGGCGTGGCGAGCACCCGGTCTGCGCTGTGGCCGTGGGTGACCAGCCATACGATGATCTGTGTGATCAGCGCGGCGTGTTCGGCGTCGGCTGGCGGCATGACCAGCAGATTCCCCTCGGCGAGTTCGTATCGGTGGAGCTCGTCGGCCGTGGCCAGCTGAGTCACGTCATCCAGCGTGAGCGCCCGTCCGGGCAGCTGGACCAGCAGCGGAGGGGCCGGGTGCACGATCGTCACGTCGACCTCCCCTGCGCTGCCCGCTGGGACGCCCGAGCAGGATCCGATCTTCAGTGTAGCGGTGGCCCGCAGCAGCTGGGGCGTGGCTGCGGGGGAGGCGGGGTGGGGTGTGGTGTTCACTGCCTGCTGTGAACCGCGAGAACTCTCAGCATGTCCGATTCCTCGGTATCGCGGGGGCGGGGCTGTCCGCGCTCGCCCATGTCCATCTTGCCCGTGGCGGCGCGGTCAGCGGCAGTGACGCCCAGGACGCTCCTCGTCTGGACGCGCTGCGTGCCGCTGGCGCACAGGTGCGGGTGGGGGCTGTCACGGACCCCGGCGAGCTGGCCGCGGAACTGGTCGGGGTGGACGTGGTGGTCGCCTCCAGCGCGTTCCCCGACGATCATCCCGAGCTGCTGGCTGCCCGGCGCGCTGGGATTCCCGTCCGCCGCCGCGGCGACTGGCTGCCCGAGCTGACCGCTGGCTACGACCTGCTTGCGGTCGCCGGCTCGCACGGCAAGACCACCACGTCCGCCATGCTCAGCCTCGTGCTGCGGGCCGCGGGCCTCGACCCGACGGCGGTCATCGGTGCCGAGGTCGCTCAGCTCGGCGGTAACGCGCTGGTGGGCGCCGGCCGGGTGTTCGTCCTGGAGGCTGACGAGTACGGCGGGGCGTTCGCGAACCTCGACCCCGTTCTCGCGGTGATCACCAACATCGAGTGGGAGCATCCCGATGTGTTCCCCGATGAGGCGGCCGTGCGCGCGGCCTTCACCGCGTTCGCCCTGCGGGTCCGCGCGGGGGGGACGCTCGTCGCCTGTGGTGATCATCCAGGTGTCCGGATGGTGCTTGCGGCCTTGCCGCACGGCCACGCGCGTGTCGTCGACTACGGTCTGGACGCGGGCCGCGCCTGGCGGGCGGTTGATCCGCGGGCGACGCCGGGCGGCGGCGTCCGGGCAACAGTGCGCCACCGCGGCGAGGAGGCTGGGACGCTCGACCTCGCGTTGCCGGGCACCCACACCGTCCTCAACGCTCTCGCGGTACTTGCCGTGGCCACCGAGCTGGGCCTTGCCGTGCCCGACACGCTTGCGACGCTGGCGACCTACACCGGGGCGGCCCGGCGGTTCCAACGGGTCGGCACGGCCGCGCCTACTGACCGCCGCGGCCCGTTGGAGATCGTTGATGACTATGCCCATCACCCGACCGAGATCCTGGTGACGCTGGCGGCGGCCCGCCAGCGGGCCCAGTCGCGCCAGGTGTGGGCTGTCGTCCAGCCGCACACGTTCAGCCGGCTGGCCGCCCTGATGGATGACTTCGCCGCCGCGTTCATCGATGCCGACCGGGTGTACGTCACCGACATCTACGCCGCCCGCGAGCACGACACCCTGGGCCTGCACGCCAGTGACCTGGCCAAGAAGATTTTCGTCCCGGAGACGACGTACTACGTTCCGTGGGCGGGACTCACCGATCGGCTGGTGACCGATCTGTCGGTGAGCCTGCCAGCCGCGCCGGACGGCGTCCTGCTGCTGACGCTCGGCGCTGGAACGATCACCGAGATCGGTCCGCGCCTGCTCGCGGCGCTGGATGGCAGGCCGGACAGGTGAGAACCACCGCCGTGGAGGCGCTGGCGGGAGGGCGTTCGATCAGGGAGCGGCGTCCGGGTGGCCGGGCTGCCGGACCTGGCCAGGCCGATGCGCGGAGGTGGAGCGGGCTGGCATCGAGGGCCGGCCGAGCGCGGTCATATCGTGCGTGCGGTCATATCGTGGTTGTGGTCATACCGTGCTTGTGGTCATAGTGTGGTTGCGGTCATAGTCTGGTCATTGCGCGGCCGTCGTTTGTGGTTCGTGTCGGATGCGAGATCTTCCCGTTCGAAAGGGTGGTCACCTCCCGAGGCTGAGACGCGTCAGGGGGTGGCGGGTGGCGCGGCATAGTACTCGGTTTGCGGGATGGGAGGCGATCGTTTCCCGGGTGCGCAATGATGTGACCCGATGGACGCAAAGGTTCCGGGTGACGCGCCGGGTGCGTCCTTGACCCCCGCGCTGCGCGTCCCTACTGTCCGGTCCACGGTTGGAAGTTGACATAACATTAACCGTCTAGCTGACGGTGAAGGTTGAAGCTCATCAGCCGTTCCCCGCTCCATCCACTCGGCGCCGCCTTCCCCGCTGCACCGGGCGGCTGGGGCATGTCCCCCGTCCGCCCACCGATGCCGCTGGAGGACCGACACCGCATGGCAGCTCCTCAGAACTACCTGGCGGTGATCAAGGTCGTCGGGATTGGCGGTGGCGGCGTCAATGCCGTCAACCGCATGATCGAGGTTGGGCTCAAGGGTGTCGAGTTCATCGCGATCAATACCGACGCCCAAGCCCTGCTGATGAGCGACGCCGACGTCAAGCTCGACGTCGGCCGGGAGCTCACCCGAGGGCTCGGCGCGGGCGCCGACCCGGAGGTCGGTCGCCAGGCTGCCGAAGATCATCGCGAGGAGATCGAAGAGGTCCTCAAGGGCGCCGACATGGTGTTCGTGACCGCGGGGGAAGGCGGTGGTACCGGCACCGGCGGCGCGCCGGTGGTGGCCAACGTCGCCCGGTCGCTCGGCGCGTTGACCATCGGTGTCGTCACCCGCCCGTTCACGTTCGAAGGGCGCCGCAGGGCAACCCAGGCGGATTCTGGAATCGACGCCCTGCGTAATGAAGTTGACACGCTCATCGTCATTCCGAACGACCGGCTGTTGGCGATGACGGATCGTGACATCAGTGTGCTGGACGCGTTCCGCAGCGCGGACCAGGTCCTGCTCTCCGGTGTTCAGGGCATTACCGATCTCATTACCACCCCGGGTCTGATCAACCTCGACTTCGCCGATGTCAAGACCGTCATGTCGCATGCGGGCAGCGCGTTGATGGGTATCGGGCGTGCCCGCGGAGACGACCGCGCCATTGTCGCGGCCGAACAGGCCATCGCCTCGCCTCTCCTGGAGGCGAGCATGGACGGCGCCCAAGGGGTGCTGCTGAACATCTCGGGCGGATCCGATCTTGGCCTGTTCGAGATCAATGCCGCGGCCGAGCTGGTGGCGGACGCGGCCCATCCCGAAGCGAACATTATTTTTGGCGCGGTCATCGACGACGCGCTCGGCGACGAGGTCCGGGTGACGGTCATCGCCGCGGGCTTCGACACCGTCCAGGACCGCCGGACTCGTGGCCTGGCAAGCACCCGACGGCCCGGTAACGGTCAGCCGGCGGGGCCCGGGGCCACCGGTCCGGGCCCCGCCGGAGCCGGTGGGGCGCCTGCCGTCACGCCCGGCGCGACCGTGGCGCCGTCCGCCACCACGCCGTCCGCCCCGCCGGCGACGGTCGGATCACCGCCGGTCTTCGCGGCGTCCACGCCGCAGCCGCGGCCGGTTTCCGTGGCGACGCAGGCGGCACACACCCCCTCGTCCCAGCCCTCGACGAACCCGCAGCCGACCTATTCCTCGCCGGCGGCCTACAGCCCCTCGCCGACTTTTGCCCCGTCCTCGCCGGGCCAGCCGCGGACGTCCGCTCCCGGGCATGTGACGGATGTGTCCGACGACCGGGACTACGGTCACGACGGGTCCATGTCTCGACGCGACGGTGCCGAGTCCGGCGCCGATGAGGGCTATCCGCCGTATCGGGAGCCGCGGGAGGGCCATCGGCCGAGCTATCCGACGTCGCGGCGGTCGGTCCGGCCGGTCGCCGAGGATGACGACGAGCTCGACGTCCCCGACTTTCTCAAGTAGTCGGGGACGGTGCCGGCCCGGGCCCGCTCGGCCGCGCCCAGGCCGGTCGTGTCCGTGTCCGCCGCTGTCCGTGTCGGTAGCGGCCCTATGAGCGTCTCTGGCCGCTCCGGCCCGGTGCCGGCGGCGATGTTACCGCCGCCGGCACCGCGTGGGCGGGACCAGTCGTGAGCGCCGTTGGCGGGCCACCGCTGGCGGATGCTGGCCGGCGTGCGGAACTGCGGCTCAACCTCGCCGACGTCCGTGACCGGATCACCGTCGCGGCGGCCGCGGCAGGGCGTGCGGCCGGCGAGCTCACCCTTGTCGCGGTGAGCAAGACCTGGCCAGCGGCGGATGTTGTGCTGCTGCGTGAGCTGGGGGTCACCGACTTCGCGGAAAACCGGGAGCAGGAGGCTCGCCCAAAGGCGGCAGCTGTGACGAAACACCTTTTTGACGGTGAGGTTTCGGCCGCGTCGCGGTCGGGCTCGCGCGGCGCCGACCAGTGGATCGATCAGGGGACCGGCCAGGGGATCGAACGGGGGCGCCGGGTGGGCCAACCGCGCCAGGCCGGCCCGCCGGGCCCGGCGCCCGTGCCGTTGTCCCCGCCCTGCTGGCATTTCGTCGGTCAGCTCCAGCGCAACAAGGCCCGTTCGGTGACGCAGTGGGCGCACTGGGTCCAGTCGGTCGACCGGGCGCCGTTGGTCGCGGCGCTGTCCAGCGCGGCGGTCGCACACGGTCGCGAGATCGTCGTCTGTCTGCAGGTGTCGCTGGACGGGCACAGCGCCAGCGCCGGTCGAGGCGGCGCGTCGCCAGCGGACATACCCGCCCTCGGCGATCTGGTGGTGGGCAGCCGGGGGCTCGTTCTCGCCGGGGTGATGGGGGTTGCGCCCCGCGGCGCGCCGGCTCGCCCGGCCTTCGCCAGGTTACGTGAGGTTTCGGACGTGCTTCGGCGAGGGCATCCCGAGGCGTCGGTGATCAGCGCGGGTATGTCTGGGGACCTTGCGGAGGCGGTGGCCGAAGGCGCGACACACCTTCGCATCGGGACGGCTTTGTTCGGTCAACGGCGTGGTGTCCCTTAGAGTCGCGCCCATGGGTGTCGCGCGCAGGGCGATGGTCTACCTCGGTCTGGCCGAGGAGGACGAAGACTACCTCGAGGACGAGTACGACGATGGCGGTCACGACGCCGGTCATGACGACCGGCGTGACGCCCGTGAGCCCATGCCCGCGGAGCGGTCGGTCCGTCGTATTGATGCACGTGAGGAGCCGCCTGCGATGCCGCGTCGCCCCCCGGTCGAACAGCTCCGGCCGACAGGCCCAGTCCCGATGCGCAGGCCGTCCGCGGTCGAGGAGCCGTCGCCCTATCGTATTACCACATTGCAACCGCGTAGTTACAATGAGGCGCGGCAGATCGGGGAGGAGTTTCGCGACGGGACTCCGGTTATCATGAATCTGACTGAGATGGATGACGTCGATGCCAAGCGGCTGGTCGACTTCGCCGCGGGCCTCGTGTTCGGCCTGCGGGGGTCGATCGAGAAGGTCACCAACAAGGTGTTCCTGCTCTCGCCGCATAACGTCGAGGTCACCGAGACCGACAAACGGCGCATCCGTGAGGGTGGCTTCTACAATCAGTCATGATCACGTATCAACCGTCATCGGACCACGGTCCCCGCAGGCACAGGAGAGTCCGCCATCAGTGCACTTGGTGACGTGATCTCCGCGCTGCTGCTTGTCTATCTGCTGCTGCTGATTGCGCGCGCGGTGATAGATCTTGTGCTCTCGCTGAACCACACCTTCAGACCAGCCGGAGTTCTGGTACTAGTCTTTGAGACCGTGTACACGGTCACGGACCCTCCGTTGAGATTCGTCCGGCGGTTTATTCCTCTTCTGCGGGTGGGCAGCGTTGCATTTGACCTTGGTTTCTTATTGATCTTAATTGTTATCATGGTCTTGCGGAGACTCGCGGGTGGGCTGTGACCAAGTCGCGCGCACGGCGAACGCGCACGGCAGACTGCCGCTGGACCGCCCTCTCCGGGGGAGCGGCAATGCCGCATCATGAGGAGGCGACGTGGCTCTGACACCGCAGGACGTGCAGAACAAGGTCTTCAGTCCGACTCGGTTCCGCACCGGGTACAACGAGGACGAGGTCGACTCCTTTCTCGATGATGTCGAGAGTGAGCTCACCAGGCTTCTGGACGAGAACACCGATCTGCGTCGGCAGCTCGACGAGGCACGCCGCGTGGGCGGTGGCGGCCCAGGCGTACCCGCTCAGGTCCTTGAGGAGAACCAGCAGCTGCGCCGGCAGCTGGAGGAGGCGCGGCGCCAGGTGGCGCAGGCCCAGGCGCAGGCCGCACAGGCGGTGCAGGCCGCGCAGGCCGCCCGCGAGCGTCCTGTGGCGGCGCAGCCGGCGACCGCGGCCGCGACCGCGGTGATGCCGGCGGTGCCCGCGTCGGCCCAGGCCCCGGCCCGCACCGGCAACTCCCAACTGGATGCCGAGATCGAACAGCGGGTGGCCCGCACGCTCGTGCTGGCGCAGCGTACGGCGGACGAGGCGCTGCGGGAGGCCCGCAGCGAATCTGACCGTGCGCGCCGCGAAGCCCGGGCGGACGCCGACCGCATCATCGGCGAGGCACGGGCACACGTTGCCGAGCAGCTCGGTGGCCTCGAGGACGACAAGCGCCGGCTGGAGGGCCAGGTCGAGCAGCTGCGTGCCTTCGAGCGTGAATACCGCACACGGCTGCGTGCCTACCTGGAGATGCAGCTACGCGATCTGGACGGTATGCCGACGCAGCCGGCGGTCGGTCCGGGCGGTACCCCGCGCCCGCCGCTCAACCCCGGTACCGGGTCCGCGCCCCCGCCGCCGCCGACCGGGATCACCGCCGGCTCACAGCAGCCGGCCGCGAGTTCCGTCGCCGCGTCCGCTTTCCCGCCTGGGCCGCCGCTGGGCGCGGGAGCAGCGATGGCACGGGGAAGCGACAACGGCGGTGTCCGCGGTCCCGACATCGAACCGGCCCGCCGGGACTCCAGCGGACTACAGGATTTCTAGCCGGTCGAAGAGCGCGCGGACTCAGCTCCGCTGACGTCCCGGGCACATATGATTACCGTCAGTGGGATCTTGGCTCTGCTCTCAGCCGTGCTGCTCGGTATGGGGGTCCTCGGTGACGCCGTGTTCGCCTACGCGTCCCTTGTGACCGGCCTCGTCTCGGCTGCCCTGTTGCCGGTCGGCGTGCTCCGGCAGGCTCGGCGCTCATCCCGGGAATAGGTCTCCCGAGCCGCGCCGGCCAGCCTGCCACCAGCCAGCCGCCGGTCAGCCTGCCGCGCCGGCCGGGCTCAGCCAGAAGGTCAGCCCGAGATCCGGTGCGGTATGCCCGGTCCCAGCGGCCGGCGCGGAGCCACCGCTGTCGGGACCGGCAGTGTCGGGACCGGCAGCCCGCGTGAAGCTCACGGCGAGGACCTCGGCGGCCACGGCGGAGCCGTGCTCCAGCAGGGCCTGCGCCGTAGCCGGGGTGTCCGCCGACCAGCGGATGTCGACGCGGTCGGTGATATCCAGGCCGGAGGTCTTGCGGGCGTCCTGGAGGACCCGCACCACGTCCCGGGCGATGCCGGCGCGCCGCAGCGCGGGAGTGATCTCCAGATCGAGAGCGACGGACAGGCCTGACTCCGATGTCACAGCCCATCCCTCCCGGGGCGTTTCGGTGATGATCAGATCATCGCCGTCGAGGTCGAGCCGATCCCCGTCCACCTCGACGGTGAGGCGGCCGTGCACGGGCGGGCCGGCGGTCGCGATGGCCGCCGCGACCAGCGGGGTCCGCTTGCCGAACCGGCGGCCCAGCGCCCGGAAGTTCGGCTTCACGGTCACGTCGACCACGTCGGCGGTGGCGCCCTCGACGGCGGCGACGTTGAGCTCGTCGGCGATCTGGGCGCGCAGGTCCGCGGGCAGCCCGGCGAACTCGGGCGCCGCCACGACCGCGCGTGCCAGCGGCTGGCGCGTGCGCACACCGCTGCTCGCTCTGGCTGCCCGGCCGAGCTCGACAAGGCGGCGGACGAGGTCCATCTGGGCCGCCAGCCGGGTGTCCACAAGATCATACGCGGCCCGCGGCCAGTCGGCCAGATGGACCGAGTCCGGGGCCTGCGGCCGGACGCCGACGACCAGCTTCGACCACAGCGCGTCGGTCAGGAACGGCGTGAACGGGGCCATCAGCCGGGTCAGGCCGTCCAGGCAGGCGTAGAGGGTGTCCAGGGCGTCCGGATCGGCCTCCCAGAAGCGCCGCCGGGAGCGCCGCACGTACCAGTTGGACAGGTCGTCGATGAAGCGGGCCAGGCATCGGCCGGCCCGCAGCGAGTCGAACGCGTCCAGCGCCTCGGTGACCTCCGTGATGGCCGCGTGCAGTTCCGAGAGCACCCAGCGGTCGAGTACGGGGCGCGTCCGCGGGTCGGACGCGGGAGCACGGCCTGGTGCCCAGCCGCCGGCATTGGCGTAGAGGACGAGGAACGACGCGGTGTTCCAGTAGGTCAGCAGCACCTTGCGGACGATGTCCTCAAGGGCCTCATGACCGACCCGGCGGTCCGCCCAGGGGGACCCGGCCGCGAGCATCAGCCAGCGCACCGCGTCCGCGCCGTGCCGGTCGAACAGCTCGAACGGGTCCAGCACGTTACCGATGTGCTTGCTCATCTTGCGGCCGTCGGCGTCGAGCAGCAGGCCCAGGCACAGCACGGTCTCGTAGGCGGAGCGGTCGAACACCAGCGTCCCCACGGCCATCAGCGTGTAGAACCAGCCGCGGGTCTGGTCGATGGCCTCGCAGATGTACTGCGCCGGGTACTGGCCCTCGAACTGTTCGCCGTTGCGGTGCGGGGCTCCCCACTGGGCGAACGGCATCGCTCCGCTGTCGTACCAGACATCGATCACTTCCGGTACCCGCCGCGCCACCGCCGCGCAGGCCGGGCAGGTGATCGTCACGTCATCGACGAACGGCCGGTGCGGGTCGAGCGCGGACAGGTCACGCCCGGCCAGGCCGGACAGTTCCAGCAGCGATCCGACGCAGGTCAGGTGGGCCGGATCGGCCGTGCAGCGCCAGACCGGCAGCGGCGTGCCCCAGTAGCGGCTGCGCGACAGCGCCCAGTCGACGTTGCCACGCAGCCACTCGCCGAACCGCCCGTTCTTGATCCGTTCGGGGTGCCAGTCGGTGCGTTCGTTCTCCGCCAGCAGCCGGTCAGCGATCGCGGTGGTCCGGATGTACCAGGACGGCAGCGGATAGTAGATCAGCGGCGTGTGGCAGCGCCAGCAGTGCGGATAGCTGTGGGTGTAGTCCTCGGCCCGCCACAGCACCCCACGCGAGCGCAGATCGTCGATGAGGGCCGCGTCCGCGTCCTTGAAGAACACCCCGCCGACCAGCGGGGTGCCGGCGACGAACCGGCCGTCCCGGCCCACCGGGTTGACCACGGGCAGGCCGTAGGCGCGGGCGACGGCGAGGTCCTCGGCGCCGAAGGCCGGGGCCTGGTGCACCAGCCCGGTGCCGTCGGTCGTGGTGACGTAGTCGGCGAGCACCACCGCATGCGCGGGCCCGCCGCTGAAATCCGTCATCGGCAGCAGTTCGAACGGCCGGGCGTAGGTCACGCCAGCGAGATCGCTTCCCCGGAGAGTCCGGATGACCTCGGCGTCCGCGCCCACCGCGGAACCGAGCAGCGGCTCGGCCACCAGCACCAGCTCACCGTCACGCCCGCCAGCCGCCGTCCGGGCGACGACATAGGTGACGTCGGGATGCGCGGCGACCGCGGTGTTGGACACCAGCGTCCATGGGGTGGTCGTCCAGACGAGCAGGCTCACCCCGGCGTCGCTGAGCGGGCCGGAGGTCACCGGGAAGCGGACGTACACCGAGGGATCGACCACGTCGGCGTATCCCTGGGAGACCTCGTGGTCGGACAGGGGCGTCTCGTCGCGCGGGCAGTACGGCGTGACCCGGTGGTCCTCGACGAGCAGGCCCTTGTCAAAGATCTGCTTGAGGGACCACCAGACGCTCTCAATGTAGGGGGTGTCCATCGTCCGGTAGGCGTTGTCCAGATCACACCAGTAGCCCATGCGCTCGGTCATCCGGGAGAAGTCCGCGACGTGGCGCAGCACCGACTCGCGGCAGCGGGCGTTGAACGCGGCGATCCCGAAGGCCTCGATGTCGCTCTTGCTGGTGAAGCCCAGCTCCTTTTCCACGGCGAGCTCCACCGGCAGGCCATGGCAGTCCCAGCCGGCGCGGCGCGGGACGTGGAAGCCACGCATCGTCCGGTAGCGGGGGAACAGGTCCTTGAAGACCCGGGCTTCGACGTGGTGGGTGCCGGGCTTGCCGTTGGCGGTGGGCGGACCCTCATAGAAGATCCACTGTGGCCCGTCCGCGGTCGCGGCCAGTGAACGCTCGAAGACCTTCAGGTCCTTCCAGCGCTCGAGGACATCACGCTCGAGGGCGGGCAGGTCAACCTGGGTCGGCAGCGCGGGGAAGGCCGGCATCGTGTGAGCGGGCATGTCGTGGGCGGGTGTTCCGTGGCTGGGCATCGCAGGTCTCCGTCGGGGATCAAGCTCCAACGGAGGGACGACACCCCGCGGTACCCGGCATCTCACCGGGGCGCGGTGGTACCGCGGTACCACCCTCCTTGCCGTTCAGGACGCCGGTACGCGGCAGCCTGGACGACCACTCTTCACGCGCGGTACCGGATCTACTGAGGGCGGGTGACACCCTGTTCTTCCGGCAGCTCAAGGGTGATCTTCACGACGCGCTGGCCGCCGGGCTTCCACCGTCCCCGGTTCGCTGGACACCCGTCACCGGCCGTCCCTGGCTGCGCCCGCCGCTACTCGTCCCGTCATCGCCGTCCGCTACGACCAGCGTAGTGGACGGCGGGATCCCACCATCACCTACCCGCACTCGTCGGACGATGGGGACGGCCGGTGTGGTGGCCGGTGCGCTGGTTCGTGCCGTCCTGGCCGGGTACCTGCGCGCGGGGGACGGCCCGGCGCCGGGGCCGGCGGATCGGCCGGCGGGCCACGGGCGCGTGGGTGCTTCCGGAGCCACCGCGCAGCGCCCGCACCGGCCAGTAGACAGCGCGGATCAGACCGGTACAGCGCCGCAGCGACAGCCCGAGCGCGCGGGTCCCGAGCGGCCCCCGGTAGCGGTCGACCTTGTGGACGCGGGTGTGGCAGTGGTGGCAGATGGGCACCAGGTCCCGGTTGGACTCATGCCCCGAGCCGGCGCGGAAATAGTCGACGTGGTGTGCGTGGTAGCCGACGCCGGACGGACCGTCGCGCCACGGCTTCCCGCAGATGTGGCACGGACGCTTGCCGGTTTCGGTGAGCCACCGCCGCCGCCTGGCCCGCCACTCGGGGCCGCCCACGTACTCGCCGTGGCTGCGGTAACCGTTCAGCCGCAGGGTGATGTGGAACCGCCCGCGCTCGATCCACCGGTCCACATGCCCGGCGATGCTGAGCGCCACGGCGACGCCCAGGATGATCCCGATCCAGTGCAGTGTCCGGCCGGAGGCCAGCTGCCACCAGCGGTCAGCCGCCGTCTGCGCGATGCCCCATAAGGCGTCGAAGGCGTTCGCCACTCTACTCACTCGCCGTTCACTCGCTCACCCTGTCCTGGTCCCCGGGAGTCTTCGAACTGAGAGGCGATTATGGCCCGTTCTGTCCAGCGATGCCTCGTACTGCCTCGAGGCACCGGCACTGAGGTGTCGTCACTCGTCACTCGTCCCGCGGCTTGCTGGGGAAGGGGAGCCGTGGGTGGCGGTCCTGCGCGGTACGGCCAGCGCCCGGCTCCGGTTTGCCGAGGCTGGGAAATCGGGGGCGCGTGACGGGCTTCGCCCGCCCGCCGGTCGCCCCACCTGTCGCCGCGACAATTCCGTTCAGGAGGACGTTGCGAGCGGAATCTTCCTCAAGTCCCCACAGGTCGAACCCGAAAATCCCGCTCAAAAAATCGGGGAGAGGTACGTCTTCCACCCGGACCGGGATGATCTTTCGTGTGGCCCTATTTGGGTCGGAACGCAAGGCGGCCTGCCATTCAACTCTCGCAAACTGGGATCTGACGAATGCTTGGGAAACTATGGCCACGATGCGGCGCGACGAGCTCACAGCCCGCTCGAGAGCCTCTATCCAGTTGGTTCCAGGAACGATATCCATTGTCGAAATCAGGACTCGGTATCCAGCTGCCTCGAGCTGCCACGTTAGCCACTCAGCCCAGGCGCTGTCCACCAAACAGTAGCTGATGAGAAAATCCGCCGCAAATGGCTGCCGCTGGAACTGCCGGGCCAGCTGGCGGCGTTCACTCTCGTCCAGGGGGACCTGCCGTACGATTGCCTGGTCTGTGAGATAACCTGTCAGCTGTTCACTGGCCGCGAGGATAGTGCCCTGTTGATTAGGGCGGTCGCCTACCGTAGCGAGCGTCTCCTCGTACGCGTAGAGAGTCTTGTATGGAACTTCCACGGCTCCCCAGTAGCGGTCTCGGGCATTTTCATCGAGGTCTTTCAAAAGATGGTCGAGGTGGATGCGTGCCAGGTCGCGGCTTGCCTCCAGCTTGGCGGTTTCGCCGTCCTCGACGCGCATCGGGACCGGCCAGATGGTGATATCTCGCTCACCGCGCTGCCGCCGGACGGACTCCACCACGGCCGCTGTTCCGGCGATACTCTGCGTGCTGAAGGTGAAGCAGGTGACAAGAATGTCGGGTAGCTGGACCGTGCAGATACCGGCGGTGTCGCTGAGACCGGTCCTACTGTCGATCAGGACATAGTCGAACTGCGCGGCCATGCTCTGCTTCATTGCCTCGACAAAAGCGCCGCCGCCGCGCTTGTCGTAGAAGCTGGACCAGTCGAACGAATTGACCTTGGCGCCGTACGCGTCGTCCTGGCGTCCCGCCGGCAGGAGTGAAAGGACACCGCCGGGCTCGAAGCCCCGCAGCGAAACGGTGTGGTTGAGCACGTCAGCGTAGGGCTCATGCCAACCGGGCGACGGGTCGCCCTGCGTGTCAAGGGTGGCCAGCGCATAGTCCCAGACCATGTCCATCACACCCGTCGAACCGGCCAGCTCGGGGTCGACGAGGAAGGGATGGAAGTATCTGTGTAGGCCGGGGGCCTCAAGATCCCAGTCGACGACGAGCACCCTGCGGCCGTTGCTCGCGAGGATCCAGGCGATGTTCGCCAACGCCATCGTCCGGCCCGTTCCACCCTTGTACGAGTAGAATGTCACGATTTTCCCCGGCTGGCGGTCGGCAGGCATGCTCATGCACCCACCGTAGGACCCGTGAGCTGGGGCTGACGGATATGATCGCCACTATCGGCGGTCCGGCTGGAGTCGGCTTCGCCGATCAGCAGTTTTTGGAGGTAGACGAGTACCTCAATCAGAGTACGGCGGAACTCGTCCGGAGTGTGTATCGCCCGGTAGAAACTCTGGTCGGGTTTCCGGTTCTTCTTGGGGAAGGTGGCTTTCAGCCCGGAGAGGCAATTCGCCGCGGATACGTCGGTGTTATTCCAGGTAATCATGACCGCGCTGTTGGGGTCGAAACGGCTGTCATAGGTATGAAGGATTTGCATGCGGTCCAGCAGGCTCATGGCACGCGGGTCCACCAGTAACACCACCAGTTCGTTGTCCCGGTCCGCGGCATCAAGGCGTTCAACGAGCTGACTGTCCAGCTTTTCCGGGTAGGGTGTCATCTTCTGGTCGATCGCAATGGCGGCGGCGATGCGGACGAGTGGTTCGGCGTCATCTGGGAGGAAGGGCGACCAGTCCATCGGACGGGTTCCGTAGTAGGTGTAGGGATCGGAGCCCCGGGCCAGTTCGGTGGCGGTTCCCGATGCGACGATGAAATGTACATGGTGCGGTCCGGCCGTGTTGTCGGAACCTGCTGTACCGCCCGCCGTGATCGGTGCGTCCGGCGCCTTTGCGAAGGCGTTTCCTGTCGTCTCCCATGCTGGTGGCGGAACTGCCGGGGCCAGCGTGTACCTGGCTGTGGTATCTATTATCTCCAGTGCGATCGCACTTAGTATCTGGTCATATTTGAGTGCCAGGGAGGGGTTCTTCTTGTTCTTCACAATTTTCATGAGGCCGAGCTTTGTGTACTCAGTGCTGTACTCGGTGAACTCGTGGTACTGAACTGCGACCGCGACCTGGGGTAAGCACAGGACACTCGGTGGTTCCCAGAGAAGTGGGAAGATCAGTGGCGGGGTCTCGCCGTTCACGGCCTTCGCTGTGTGGAGGCGGTCGGAGAACGCTTGCCACTCCCGGCCGCAGGAGTCGCTGTTGAAGTAGCGTGGCGAGAACAGTGGTATGAAAACCTGGCAATGGGCGAGTTCGTCGGCGAGCGCGTCCTTCCAGCGGGTACCGGAACGCATGTTCACGTCCTGGAAGCCGATGGCGCTCGGGTCCAGGGTTGTCTTCCCGGTGAGCTCGTCACGGAGATCGAGGTAGAAGTCGCGTACCCAGCCCCCCACGCCGTCAGTATGGGCGTAGCTGAGGAAGAACATGCTCACGGACACGCTCCACTGAAACTTGTGACGGTGGCTGACAGCATCCACCGGAGGCTCGCGCACGGTACAGTTGCCGGTGGTCAGGGCCTGACTCCGGTCAGCATACGAAGCCCGGTCCTGCTGGTTGGAATCGCACCATCAGGTTCTGCTCACCCGGAGACGGGAAGACGGTCAGCGGCTGGCTGGCGGCGGTGGTGCGGGTCTGGCCGTGGGGTGATCCAGCCATGGTGTGGCCTGGCCGTAGAGTAGGCCAGGTGCAGGAGACGTCAGCCACCGGTGAGAGTGGGACTGCCGGGTCGCGGGACGGGCCACCAGCGGCGGTGGCCGGGGATGCGGCGCGGGCGGCCACGCGGTCGGCGCGGGCGGTGGCCACGCTGGTAGGCGCGGGTCTCGTGGTCGTCACCACAGACGCGATCACGAAAATTGTCGCGGTGGCGCATATGTCGGACCGGGCGCCGATCAATCTGATCCCCGGTGTGCTCGACCTTCGGCTCACCCGCAACCCCGGGGCCGCGTTCAGCCTCGCCGGCGGTGCGACCGTGCTGTTCAGCCTGGTGGCCGTCGCGGTCGTCGTGGTCATTGTGCGGACCGCCCGGACCTTGAAGTCCACACCGTGGGCGGTGGTTCTCGGGCTCCTGCTCGGCGGCGCGCTCGGTAACCTCAGCGACCGGGTCTTCCGGGCACCGGCCCCGCTGCGCGGGCATGTTGTGGACTGGATCCACCTGCACCACTGGCCGGTTTTCAACATCGCGGACTCGGCGATCGTGATCGGCGGGATCCTCGCGGTCATCCTCGGGGCGCGGGGTGTCGGCGTCGACGGGCAGCGTACGACGGAAGCACGTGACCTGACCGATGAAAGCGAGAAGTGAGCGGCAGCGGGGGCCCGTTAGTGGGCGGAGGGGACAGACGCGCCCTGCCGGTGCCTGACGGGTTGGACGGCCTGCGGCTGGACGCGGCCATCGCTCGGATGTTCGGGTTATCCCGGACGGCCGCGGCCGCGCTTGTTGATGCCGGCTACGCCAGCGTCAACGGGACGGTGCGGGGCCGGTCCGATCGGGTGACCGGCGGCGCGTGGCTTGACGTCGAACTGCCGGCGGCGCCGCGACCGGTCCAGCTGGAGGCGACCCCGGTGCCCGGCCTCGAGGTGATCCATGATGATGGTGACATCGTCGTGGTGAGCAAGCCGGTGGGCGTGGCCGCCCATCCGGCTCCCGGCTTCGGTGGGCCGACCGTGATCGGCGGCCTCGCCGCCGCTGGCTACAGCATTGCGACCAGCGGTGCTGCCGAACGTCAGGGCATCGTCCACCGCTTGGACGTCGGCACCACGGGAGTCATGGTTGTCGCGAAAAGTGAGCACGCCTACACCGTGTTGAAGCGCGCCTTCCGGGAGCGGGAGGTGGAGAAGATCTATCGTGCTCTGGTGCAGGGACATCCTGATCCGTCCAGTGGCACGGTGGACGCACCGATTGACCGTCATCCGCGCAAGCCGGGCCTTTTCGCTGTGGTTGCGGATGGGAAGCCAAGCGTCACCCACTACGACACCGACGAGGCCTTCCGGGCCGCGTCCCTGCTGTCGGTGCGCCTTGAGACGGGCCGGACCCACCAGATCCGCGTGCACATGTCGGCCTTGCGGCATCCCTGCGTTGGTGATCTTTCTTACGGCGCTGACCCGGTTCTCGCCAGCAGGCTTGGGCTGGCCCGGCAGTGGCTGCATGCCGCTCGGCTGTCCTTCGCCCATCCCAGGGACGGGCGGTGGATGACGTTCACCAGCCCTGATCCAGCCGATCTGGCGGGGGCGGTGTCCCTGCTCCGGCAGCAGTCATGATTGCCGTCGGGGGCCAGGCGGTACGGGGTCCGCTGGTTCAGCGCGGACCTGTCGGGCGCGGGGTGGCGCGGGCGGCGGCTCGATCCGCGCGGGCGGCACGGGCTGTGCTGGACCAGCTTGACCGCCTGGATGACCGCGCGCTCCCGGTTGTGCGCCGGGTCCTTGATGCCGTAGCCGTGCGCGCGATGCACCTCCGCGCTGGGCTGCCGGCCCGCGCCGGGGCGCCGGCCCGGACGCGGGACATGGTCGTCCCGTTGTGGGCGCGGTCCGACCGGCCGGTGCCGGCCGGTGCCGGCGATAGCGACGGCGATGGTGATGCCCTGGCCGGGCAGGTCGCCGCGCAGCCCGCGCGGGCCTGCCCCGACGATGCCGGGACCGCCGCGTGGGTGGGCGGCGCGCGTCGCGTCGCCAGCAGGCTGGCGCTCGAGCGGACCGCACGGATTATGACGCTGGGGGCGGTCGGCGTCATCGGGGTGAGCGCGGTCGCGGCGCTGTGGCGGGGGCCGGCCGGTGGACGGGTCGATGTCGCGACGGACAGCGTGCGGACGTCCCTGCGCCCGGCCGAGTCGACGGACGGTTATCTGGCCGCGGCCCAGGCGCGGCTCGCCGTGCTGGCGCTCGCTCCCGAGCAGCCCGACATCTATGCGGCCGTCAGCTTCCCCGGCTACCGGACGCCGGAACAGACACGTGCCCTGCTCGGCGACTTCCGCACCGTGCGGGTGTTCTTCCGGGTTCCCCCTGACGGGCCGATCCTGACCACCGATGTCGGGGACCCGGCTCGTGACATCCCGGCCGCGTTCACGCGGGCCGCTGAGAGCGCGGCGTACCGTGTTGGCACCGCCGCTGACGCCGTCACGCGGGAGCGTGCCGAGGACGAGGCGGTGGCCCTGAGCGGCTCCTGCGCCTGCCTGTACGGGGCGGTTGTGCGGGCCCCGGCCGATCAGCTTGCCCTCCTCGCCGCGATGGCGTCGGTTCGGCTGGTGGACACCGCGCCGCCCGGTACCTCCGCGCCCGCGCCCACCCTTGTTCCGCTGCGGCCCGAGCAGCGTTGAACCACGTCGAACCGCGTTGAACGGGCGGTGGATGTGGCGGGCATGCCGGGCGCCGTTGGTTGCCGCCGTCCTGCTGGCCGACATGGTGGGAGGCGGCGGGGCCGGTGGCGCGTCGGCCGCCCCGGGGACTCCGATCACGCTGGAGCGCGCGGGCCCCGCCTACCCGTTGACGCTGCGTGCACGGACCGGTGGTGAGGGCCTGCTGGAGGTCAGCGCCCAGGCACCCGGTGCCGACTGGGCGACCCGGGGCGCCGAGTCCGCGGTGGTGTCGGTGGCGGTGGACGGTCAGCTCGCCACCGACATCGTCGTGCTGTCCGCGCGGGACATCACAAGCCGCGTCCAGCTTGGCTATGTCCATGCCGGTATCCACACGCTCACGCTCGCCTTCGACCCGGACGCGTCCGCGGCAGCCACCCGGACGGTGACGCTCCGAGTGCTGTCGGCGTCGGTCTCGCCCTCCCCGGAGGCGGCAACACCGGTGTCACCGGCAACACCGGTGTCCGGCGCGCTCGCGCTGGCACATGCCCCCGTTCTGTACGGACGCTCCCTGCCTGCCGGTGGCGGCCGGTTCCAGAACAGCCACACCGACACCCCGCTCCTGGCCTGGCACACCCGGACAACCGTGCCAGCCGGCGCCGTGCCAGCCGGCGCCGTGCCAGCCGGCGCCGTGCCAGCCGGCACCGTGCCAGCCGGAGCTGTGCCCGTAGAGCCTGGTCACACCGTGCTGGAGTACAGCGTCATGTGGAGCAACGAGGACGGCGGCAACGGTGCCGACGCCGCGTCGCAGCAGGCGCTCTGGGGACGGTTGACCGACATCGAGTGGGTCTACCGGGTCGAGGTCGACGCAAGCGGGTCCACGGTGCCGGGGAGCGCCTTTTACCAGGGACCGGGCCACGTGGCATTGCCTTTCCGCGGGCGTTTCGAGCATGGGCATCCGCTGCTCCAGACGTGTACGACCAACAACATGGTGTGCGACGTGGTTGTCGATGCCGGTATGCGGTTTCTGCTCGCCGCCGACCGCGAACCCGCGCCGGGGCAGGCCCGGGAGCGGATGATGGACGCTTTTCCCTGGACCTATCAGGTCTGTGCCGCCGAGGTACGGCGAGAGGGAAAGATCGAACCGGTGGCGTCGCCGGACACGCCCGCGCTGTCGGACCCGCGTAACTACCTGTACATCGTGATCCGTAAGACCACCACAGGACTGGCCGGCCCGGGTCTCGGCTGGGTCGGCGCGGCCGTGGGTGTCCGGCTGCGGGAGAACCCCGGAGTCCTCTACCGATCAGACCATTTCATCACGGGCTGGTCGCTGCGCCGGGACGGCGCCGTGGCCACCGCGGTTGAACTGCCCGCGGGGACACGCCTTGCCGACGTGGCGGCGATCGAAGTGGCGCGAGTGCGGACCGGCGTGCTCGACCTCGGGTCAACGATCACGGTGACCGGGGTGGACCGGGCGTTCATGCTGGGCGTCGACATGATGCCGGCGGGCGGCTCCCTGACCTGGTCGGGCACTGTCACCCTCACGGCCAGCCGCCCGAACGGGGTTCTCCTGCGGCGCTGATCAGCCCGCCGGCGCCGATCAGCTCGCCGGCAGCGCTGCCGGCGGGTTGGTCATGAGGACGCGGGGGCAGGTTCTGTCCGCGACCGACATCCCGTGGAGAGGATCTCGATGAACACGTTGACAGAACCTGCCCCATCCGCGAACGGGCGCCGTGCCCTGCACGTCGGCGGTCGTTTCGCGACTCCGGACGCCCGCGCCGCCCGCGGGCGGGCTGCGCGGGCCACGGCTTCCCGCTCCAGCCATGCCGAGTTCTCCCCGTCATCACGGCGACCCGACCCGATCGACGTGATCGAGCGACAGTCGTCCACCCGCCTGCCCGAACTCGTGCCGATCCGGTACGGCCGGATGATGGAGTCGCCGTTCCGGTTCTACCGGGGCGCGGCGGCTATCATGGCCGGTGACCTTTCCAGGACACCGCGGACCGGGATAACCGTGCAGCTCTGCGGTGATGCCCATCTGGTGAACTTCCGCCTCCTCGCGTCACCCGAGCGACGCCTGATGTTCGATATCAACGACTTTGACGAGACGCTGCCCGGCCCCTGGGAATGGGACGTCAAGCGGCTGGCGGCAAGCCTTGTCATCGCGGGCCGGCACAACGGGTTCAGCCGGGCCGAAAGCCGGTCGGTGGTGACAACCATGGTCCGTTTCTACCGGGAGTGGATGCACCGGTTCGCGGCTATGGGCAACCTCGCCGTCTGGTACACCCGTGTCGACGTCGAGCGGCTCGAGGCCGAGTATCTGGATCGGCTCACGAAGGCCCGGCGCAAGCGGGTGGAGCGGACGGTGGGCGCGGCGCGGCGCCGTGACAGCCTGCGGGCCTTCGAGAAGCTGACCACGATCCGTGATGGTGAGCGCCGGATTGCGGCGGACCCGCCGTTGCTGGTACCGATCGCCGACCTGTTTCCCGGGGTCGAGGGTGACGCAATCGCGGAACAACTGGCGGAGGTGATTGGACAGTACCGGGTGTCCCTGTCACCGGACCGTCGCGTCCTGCTCAGTCAATACCATCTTGTCGATGTCGCCCGCAAGGTCGTCGGGGTTGGCAGCGTCGGTACCCGTTGCTGGATCGTCCTGATGCTCGGCCGCGATGACCAGGACCCGCTTTTTCTCCAGGTGAAGGAGGCGGACGTCTCGGTGCTCGCCGACTATCTGCCGGCGAGTGAGTACGCCAACCAGGGCGAGCGCGTTGTTTCCGGGCAGCGGCTGATGCAGGCGGCCAGCGACATTTTTCTCGGTTGGCACCGGGCGACCGGTCCGGACGGCCGGCAGCGGGATTTCTACGTCCGCCAGCTGTATGACTGGAAGGGCATCGCGCCGGTTGACGAGATGCCCCCGGCGAACATGCGGTCGTTCGCGGCCCTGTGCGGTGCGACGCTGGCTCGTGGGCATGCCAGGTCCGGGGACCGCATCGCCATCGCCTCCTACCTTGGCAACAGCGACGTGTTCGACCGGGCTCTTGCCGAGTTCGCCGAAGCGTACGCCAACCAGAACGAGCGCGACCACGCCGCGCTCGTCGAGGCCGTGAAGTCCGGCCGGGTCACCGCCGAGTCCATTGACTGACCCTGGTTGTGACTGACCATGGTTGCCGAGCGAAAGACGATCTTTTAGGGTTCGGTTGACCCGATCGTCCTCGTTGCCCCTGTCGGTCTCAAAAGATCATATTGATGGATAGGCTGCCGACCGCGTGCCGCGGGCCATGCGCGCGCGGCCGGCGGCCTGAGCTGGGCCGCTGCCATGTCGTGACAGTCACAGAGGAGGATGCTCGGAGGACGGGCGTTACGGCTGGCGCCGGGCGATATGAAGGTTGCGGTGCCCGGCGGCCAACGCCGGCCGTCACCAACGACACGACGAGACGACTTGAGGAGCCCCTGCGGTGAAGCTGGCGATGGGCACCCGGGAGGTCTTCGACGCGGAGAGCCTGCTTGAGGAGTACCTCGGTCCGCGCAAGCGAGGCCTGCGTTATGCCTACCCTTACTATGATGGGCTCACCACGAACGGTGACTCCGATCTGCTGTGCACAGGCGATCTCCTCGCCGCCTGCCTGCTCGGTGTCCAGGTGGATGTCGACCGGATGCACACGCTGACCGCGTTGATGCCGTTGCTGCAACGCGCGCTGGACAAGCTGCCGCCGGGGATCGAGCTGATCGAGGCCGACGAAGTCACTCTTGATCTTGTTGCGGCCCTGTACGACCCGCTTGACGATCCCGACGTCTTCGACCGGGACGTCAAGGGCTCGCTGATCGCCAAGGTCCTGCACCGCAAGCGGGCCGGGCTGGTGCCGCTGTTCGACTCGAAGGTCAGGATCTTCTACCAGCATGAGCGCTGCATCCCGCCGGCGCCGCGGGACGGCCGGTCCTGGCGTGAGTACATGCAGCTGCTGGTCAGGGCGATGCAGTACGACCTGCGGGAGAACGCCGACGAGTTCCGGCGGTTGTCCGCCCTCGTCCCTGACAGCGGACCGCCCCTGACCCCGCTGCGCATCCTCGACATCGTGGTGTGGATGAGCAGTGCCGTCTGATCCGCTGTTCCCGGCCGTGTTCATGATCTGGTTGCGCGCGTGATGCTGAGCGGGCCGTGGTGAGGCACGAGGAGGCGCCTTCGGGCTGTCTGCCCGCCGTTGTCGTCATGCCGTTGCGGGCGGCGCGCCGGGTTGTGACGGGCCGGGGCCGCGTCCGTGAGGAGCTCGGGCGGGGTGTAGCGCTGTGCGGCCGGGTCTGGGACGGCATCGCGGACCTCCCCTTCGAGGGTGTGGTCGTGATCGGCATGGACGGCCGGGTGGCCGCGATCGGGCCTCGGGACACGGTGGTGCTGCCGGGTGGCCTGCGTGTGATCGACTGCGCCTGGATCGGGCCGGGGGTCACCGATGCTCATGTTCATCTTGCGGCAACCGCGGCGTCCGGACACGATGAGCTGCGTGCTGGACTTGTCGCTGTGCGTGATCTGGGTTCCCCGATCGTGCGGCTGGCCCGCTGGCGTGTCGCCGCGCCGATCGCGGTTGCCGGGACCGGCCCGCGGGTGGTGGGCGCCGCGGACCCGCGACATCCGCGGCCCGCTCCGCCCGGCGACCGGAAAGCCGCTGACCAGGACGCGGCGGGCGGCTCCCGCGGACGCCGGCTGGTGTTTCGCCGCGCGGCGGGCCGCGGGGCCGAGGGCGAGATGACGGCAGACCCACCGGCCGCGGACCGGGCGCGCGGGGGCCGGGGCGGGTCGAACGGCGTTATGCCGGGCCGAGACGACCCGGCTGGCCGGAACGGGGCCGGACAGGACCCGCTCGACGCGCTGGCTGTGGCCGACAGCCCCGCCGCGGCCCGCAAAGTCGTCACCAGCCTCATCGCGGACGGTGTTGATCTCATCAAGGTGTGTCTCGGGGACGTTGCGGGCCCGGCGCGGCCTGGGCGGTCGCCACTGCGTTACGACGAGCTCGCGATCGTGCTGGAAGCCGCGCATACGGCCGGGCTACCGGTGATCGCGCACGCGCTGACCGTCGCAGCGGTGGAGCTGGCGCTGCGGGCGGGCGTGGATGAGCTCGCCCACGTCCCGCTGGAGCCGCTGCCGCCCGAAACCGTCGACCGGATCGCCGCCGCTGGCGTGCCGGTGGTGTCGACCCTGCAGTGTCACTCCGGGGCCGGCCCCGTGCCTGGGCGCAACGCGGCGCTGCTCCATCGCGCCGGTGTCTCCCTGATCTACGGTACCGATGCGGGCGGCGCGGGTAACCGTCCGCCCGGCGTCGATCCCCGGGAACTCGACCGGCTGGCCTATGCCGGGCTGGGCCGCCTCGGCGCGCTGCGCGCGGCGACCTCCGGCGCGGCGCGGGCAGCCGGGCTTGACGGCCAGCGGCCGTCGGGGCGTATCGAAGCGGGAGCGTACGCGGCCGTGGTCGGGCTCCCCGCGGACCCCCTGGTCGAGCCTGCGGCCTGGCGCCATCCGACAGTGGTGGTCAACGGCCAGCGGATGATCACGGCGTAATGTTCGCGAATGTGAAGCTTTCTGTCTTGATGCCGGTGTTCAATGAACAGGCCACCCTCGCGTCCGCGGTCAAGCGGGTGCTTGATGTCAGCTACCCCTGCGAGGTCGAGCTCGTAGTGGTCAACGACGGCAGCACGGACGGGACCCGGGCGATTCTCGACGGCATCGATGATCAGCGAGTGGTTGTCGTCCACCAGGCCGTGAACCGTGGCAAGGGCGCGGCGGTCCGGGCCGCGAGCCAGCTCGCAACCGGTGACTATCTCGTCATCTGCGATGCGGATCTTGAGTATGCGCCCGAAGAGATCCCGGCGCTGCTCGAGCCGGTTGTCGCTGGCCAGGCCCAGGTTGTCTACGGTTCGAGGACGTTCAGCAGCAACACCGCGTACTCGTTCTGGTATGTGATGGGCAACAAGGCGGTTACGCTTGCCGCGAACATCCTGTTCGACAGTTACATTTCCGATCTGGAAACCTGTTTCAAGCTGATGCCGCTCAGCCTGTACCGCGAGCTGGACGTCGTTCGGGTCGGTTTCGGGATGGAGGCCGAGGTGACAGCCAAGCTGCTCGCCCGTGGTATCCGGCCGTTCGAGGTGCCGATCAGCTACAAGGCCCGCACCCGGGCGGACGGGAAGAAACTGACCTGGAAGGACGGGGTCGAGGCGTTGTGGATACTGGGCTCGCTGCGGGTCCGGACCCGCGGTCAGGCCCGCCGGCCGGCGAAGGGCGAGTGCTGAACGTGGCCGGGACAGGCAGCGGGCATATCCCGCGCCCGCCCTCCGGCCACCCCCATGCGCGTGGGCTGCGACAATGGGCCGCGTGCTGAGCTACGCCGTGCGTGGGCTCACCCGCCGGCACGGCGTCGGTGAGCGTGCCGTCCTCGCCACGTGCGACCTCGACCTCGACATCGAGCGGGGCGAGGTGTTCGGCGTCCTCGGGCCGAACGGGGCCGGGAAGACCACGCTGGTGCGCCAGCTCATGGGGCTCATCCGGCCGGACGCAGGGTCGATCGAGATGCTCGGGTGGGACATCGTCGCCCGGCCGGACATCCCGCCCCGGCTGGCGGCCTATCTCGGTCAGGCTGACACGGCCCTCGCGGATCTCCCGGTGGGTGTCGCGGTGGAGACGACCGCCCGCCTGCGCGGGCTGGGCCGCGCCGCTTCCCGGGCGGCCCGGACAGCCGTCATGGACGAGCTCGGGCTGGCGCCGATCGCGAGCCGGCCGCTGCGGCACCTGTCCGGTGGCCAACGCAGGCTGGCCGCGGTTGCCTGCACGCTGGTCGGCGACCGCCAGGTGCTCGTCCTGGACGAACCGACGACCGGGCTGGACCCGACGGCCCGGCGGGCGGTGTGGTCGGCGCTGCAACGGCGCCGCGCCACCACGGGCGTCACCGTGCTGCTGGTCACGCACAACGTCCTGGAGGCGGAGACGGTCCTCGACCGTGTCGCCGTCCTCGACGCCGGCCGGGTGATCGCCTGTGACACTCCCGGGCGGCTCAAGGCGTCGGTGAGCGGGGACGTCCGGCTGGACCTGGTCTGGCGGTCCGAGCCGCCGCGCGATGACCCGACCATCGTGCGGCTCGCCCAGCACGCTGAGATCACCGGTCACCGGTGGAGCACGCGGATGACCGCGGCCGACGCGCGCGAGGCACTCGCGCGGCTCACGGCCGGTCCGGCCTTCGCCGCCCTCGACGACTTCACCCTGGCGACGCCGTCCCTTGAGGATGTCTACCTTGCCCTTGGTGGCGCGTCCCGCACCCTGGAGCGCACATGACCGCCGCCGCGTATAACGCGATATCCCAGTCCACCGGTGAGCCATCCCTGGCTCAGAGCGGTGCTGGTCAGAGCGGTGCTGGTCAGAGCGGTGCTGGTCAGAGCGGTGCCGGTCAGGACGGCGGCACGGTGGGTGCCGCCGTGACCGTGGCTGGCGCTGTGCTGCTGCCACCCAGCACCCGCTTCGGTCCGGCGCTGCGCGCTGTCTACGCCGGTCAGCTTGCACGCGGGCGGGTGGCCCGGGTGCCGCTGTTGTTCGTCGCGGCCTTCCAGTCCCTCGGGATCATGCTGTTGCTGCGGGGGGTCGTCGACACCGGAAACGAAACAACCAGCGAACAGGTGGTCGCGGGGTCAACCGTGCTGGTGGTGGCCTTCGTCGCGCTCAACCTGCTCGCGCAGCGCTTCGGGGCGCTGCGCGCGGCCGGGGCGCTCGACTACTACCTGACGTTGCCGATTCCCGGCAGCGCGGTGGTCCTCGGCACCGCCGCGTCCTATGCCTCGTTCGCGGTGCCGGGGACGGTCATCACGGCCGTGGTGGGCGCGCTGCTCTTTGACCTTCCGCTGTCGGGCCTGTGGCTGTTGCTACCGGTGGCCGCCTTGGCGGGCGCCTCGCTCGCCGGTATCGGGGCCGCGATCGGCCTGCTTGCCCCACGGCAGGAACTGGCCACCGTCGCCGGGCAGGTCGGCATGAGTGTCGTGCTGTTCGTGGGCATCATCCCGGCGGACCGGCTGCCCGCCGGAGCCAACGTGCTACGGGACCTGGTGCCCAGCACGTACGCGGTGGATGTGCTGGCCGCCGCGTTCCGCCCGTCCGTCGACTGGGCCGCGGCCGCCGCGGACCTGTTGGTGTGCGCGGTGGTCGCGGTCATCACGCTGACCGCGGCCAGCATGGCGCTGCGGCGTGCCGGCAATGCCCGGGGCTAGCGCGTGCCTGATGGATCGTCGGCCGCGCGGATCGATCACGCGGATCGATGCCCAGCAGGCGTCCTGCCACGCTGCCGTCGGTCCGGGCAGAGCCCCAAAGGCCGCGAATGTCACAAATATCATGGATGCCACAGATGTCAGCGATAAATGAATGGTGACAAAGCCGTTGCCGGACGCGCACGATGCAGGAACGCCGGGCTCACCCCAGGCTCCGCGGCCGCGCGCTCTCGGGGGGGTCGCCGCCGATTCGGATGACCCGTACGTGACCACTGACCGTGGCTACCGTTTCTGGGCGGTGGGACGGGCCGAGATCCTCACCGGTGTCGTGTGCGCGGTTGCCATGGCCGCCGCTGGGCTGTTGCTCGGACTGCTCTGGGCCGCGGCGGCTCCGCGTCTGGATGTCCGGGCCGCGATTGACGGAAGCGAGCTCGCTTTCGGCGCTCAGGCCGGGGCTGACGTGTACTTCGCCATGATCTGCGGGGTCGGTGGCCTGGCCGGGGGAGCGTTCGCGTTCTGGCGGGGCCGCAACGGAGGCTGGCCGGTTCCGGTGGGACTCGCGCTGGGCGGGATCGCCGGGTCCGTGCTGGCCAGCTGGATCGGCCACGGGCTGCGTTCCGCGCGGGTCATCGCGCAGCTTCCGCACGAGGCTGGCGATCTTGCCGTCCAGCTTGTCGACTTCCGGTTACGGTCGTCCGGCTTCCTGCTCGTCCTGCCCAGCGTGTCGTTGTTCACGCTCGCGATCCTGAGCTGGTTGTCGGTCTCGCTGAGGTCGCGTGGTGGAGCGGGCCGGCCGGCTGATCCGACGGGCTGAGAAGGACAGCCGCGGGCGGGGCCGCCCACTGTTCAGTTCGCGCTGGGGGTGATCCGGATGTGCTCGTCAGAGGCGATGGCGGTGAACCGTTCGAGGAGCCCGAGCTCACGGCGGAGGATTGTCCGCTCGGCCCGCAACCGGGCCGCGGCGTCGGGCGCGGCGAGCAGCGCCTGGCGTTCGGCTGTCTGGGTCACCATCGAGGCCGCGACCACATAGGACAACATCCGGGGATCATCGGGAAGATCGGGAAGTCGGATCTCGGCGGCCCGGGAGGTGGCGAGCCGGGCGGCGTAGTCGCGGAGCAGCTTCGCCACGACGGGGACCTGGGCGGCCGCCTCCTGGGCGTCACCGATGCCGTCGCTGAGGTACTCCACGTCACCCATGAGGTAGGGGCGGCTGGTCTGGTCCACCGCGAGCACCCGGAACCTTGCTCCGCCCGAGGTAACGATCGAAAAACGTCCGTCGGCATGTGGGTCGACCCGGCGGAGGTTCGCGGTGCAGCCAATCTCGTGGAAGACCGGTATGCGGTCCGTCCCGGTCTCCCGCCCGTGGCGGATGGCGACGACTCCGAAGCGGCGCGGTTCGCCCGCGGCAAGGTCCAGCAGGTCGGCGACGAGCACACGGTAGCGCTGCTCGAAGATCTCCAAGGGGAGCAGGAGACCAGGGAGCAGCACGGTTCCCAGCGGGAACAGGGCCAGTCGTTCGGTCATGGCGGGAACACCCGTTTCAGGTCGGGGCGGGTCCTGGGCGCTGGACGCGATCAGGCTCCGAGCTCATGATGGGCCAGTCGCCCGGTGAACGCTCGATGTCGTGTCGGCACGCTCGGCTGCCGTGCGGACGGTGACCGGGCGGGATCGTGCGTGCGTCGCTGAGGGCCGTTCGTGGTCCGCGCTGTCCGGCGCTGTCCGGGTGCGCTGACGGTGTATGGACAGCTGTGCGTTACTGTTATGCGACATATGGTTGCCCAGATGTGGGGTGTGGCGGGAGGCGTTTGCGTGGTCGAACCCACACCGGAGCTGCTGGTCGTCATCGCGTCGGCAGGGTCTGTGCCGTCGCGCGGGCCTGCTGGTCCCGAGGACGCCGGTGATGATCCAGGCGACCGGGACACGGAGCCGGCAGCGGCCGGGAGCGACCAGCGGCAGGTGATCGGCACGCTGCGCGGCTTGGCACGGGTCACCGCGATCCTGCTACCGCGGCTTGCCCTGGTCGTGTCCCCGCCGGGGGGCGCCGACGCGCTGGCCCGCCTGCCCGGTGTCGTAGGCGTGTTCACCCACACCGTGCCGGCGGGCCTGCGCGAGACCCTGACCGCGACGGAGAACCTTTTCGTCGACGCCTGGCTCGCACGTCTGGCAGGCAAGCGGCGGCTGGGGGAGGGAATGCCCTGGGACGCCGCCGATCGGCTTTCCCCCGAGCGGCAGCGCCCGGACCCGCCGGATCGGTTTCGCCGCTCCGGCGGAAACCCGGGTGATCCCCCGGGACCCGGTCCACGGGCGGGCTGCCAGCCGGACTAGAAGATCCGGCTGGGGGGCAACCAGTCAAATGTCCCCGACGACGTACGCGCCATGGCATACAGCCGGTCGCCGACTCTCGCGACGACCTCCAGATGCCGGTCGAACGAACTTTGGATCATTGTCACCGTGTCGACGTGCCCGAGCTCGGTGGCGAACACCCGCGGCGCGCTCCACGGAAAGCCGGACGCGTCGTTGTCCCGCCACAGGTGGACCAGGCCGCCGGCGGCGGATGGCGCGACGACCTCGAAGTTGCCTATCCGGCCGAACTGGCTCTGGACGAGCACGGGATTACCGGCCGTGCCTTCGGCGAACACCACTGAGGTCCGCCACAGCCCGTCATCGGCGCGGTAGAGGTGCACGAGCCGGCCACCGACCGACGCGACGGCCTCCAGATTGCCGGCGCCCAGGCCGCCGGCGCCGAAGCTGCTCTGGATGAGGCTGACCGAATCGACCCGGCCGAGGTTCGCCGCCACGAGAACGGGCCGGCTCCACGGGTAACCGGCGACGTCGTTGTCACGGGAGAGGTACAGCAGGCCGACGTCTGGAGCCGGGACGAGCAGCTCGAACGTACCCAGCCGGCCGAACCGGCTGTGGATCAGCGACGGCATCCCCGCGGCGCCGTTCACCAGCTGGGTGGGCTCGTGCCAGCGCAGCGACGATCCGCTGTCGCGCCAGAGGAACACCAGCGAGGTGCCGGTCCGGGCGATCACCTCCAGCGCGCCGGGGGCCGCGAGCCGGCTCTGGATCATGGTGAGCGCGTCGATCCGGCCGATTGCCTGCGCGATCTGGGTCGGCTCCCGCCAGGGCAGGCCCGGGGCGTCGTTGTCACGCCACAGGTGGGTCATGCCGGCGAACGCGGAAGGCACGACCAGCTCGAAGTTGCCGGCCTGGCCGAAGTCGCCCTGTACCAGGACCGGGTTGCCAGCCACCCCGCGGCCCCAGCCGATGTGGCTAGGGGTGTACCGGCACATCTCGAAGCTGTTGGAGCGCATCAGGCAGGTCATGCTGTCGGGTGCGCAACTGTCACAGTTGCCGTTGGGGGCCCCGAACCGTCCCCAGGCGCCACCGCAGCCGCAGCCGCTGGCGGCGTACTCGTCCGGGCAGCCGAAGATGTGCCCGGTCTCGTGGGCGAACACGCGGTCGAGGTTGTCCGGGCCCCAACCGTCGTTGTCGTAGGACAGGACGAGCCGGGGGCCGCCGACCGAGCTGTAGGCGAAGTCGGACAATGGGTACTTGGTGACGAACGCGCAGTAGGACCATCGCGTGCCATGGAACTCGCGTAGATCGTCGACGAACTCGTACACCCCGTCGAAGTTCGACGTGTATCCGAGCTGGCCCATGGCGGAATCCCGCCAGAGCGCCTCCAGATCGGCGGCGGCGGGGTTCGCGGGCGTCGAGATCCGGACGATCCTGATGTCGTAGCTGAAGGTGAGGTCCGCGGCGGGATTGGTGGTTGCATACCAGGACAGCCCGTTCTGGACCTCCGCGACGACCTTGGTGCGTTCCGCGGCGGTGAACTGGAGATCGGCTGTCGGCCCCTCGACGATGACCAGACCGATGGCGATGCTGCCTTCCATGAAGCCGCTGGTGGGCATGGCGGGAGCGGCGTGCCCGACCGGTTCGCCCGTCTGGTCGCCGGCGGCGGTGGCGATGGGGGTGGCGGTCAGCGGCCGCGCTGTGCCCGCGCCGGGGGAGCCGGGGGAGCGCTCGGCCGGGGGGCTGCTGACGGCGTCCGGGGCACGTCTGGGCGAGCTTCGTGGCGGCGGGACATCGGTACAGGATCGGTCCATGTCCCAGGCTTCGTCGGCCCTGATCCGGTCCTGCTTGGCCCGCATGTAGTCGGCGCTGTTCCGCAGCTGGAAGGCTGCCAGGCCGAGGCGCTCGATCCGGTTCAGCTCAGCTGGGTCAATCACGGTGATGTGCGTCTCAGTGGTTGGGGTGGCACGCGCGTTCGGTCGCGGGGAGGAGGTCGCGCCGGCCGTGTTGACGATATTGAGCCGGCCGTAGCGGTGGAGTATCCGCGTGCCCTCCCGCGCGGCCGTGAGCGGTTCGGCCGGATCCGCTTCCCCGGCAGGCGCGCCGCTCGCCTGCGCATCCGTATGAATCATGACAATTTGTTCGTTGGCTGGTAGGTCCCCCGCCATGGGTGATCTGTGTCCCTTCCGCTGGGCAGCTGTGCGGAGTTGTACCGGGTTGATCTAGAGTTGTGTTGCGTTTGAGAAAACCGCATACGCGAAAACCGCGTCGGCTCTGTGCCAGGGCGCGTTGGTGCCCCGGTACGCGCTGGTGCTCCGGTGCCCGGTGGTACTCCGGTACACAGCGGTGCCCGTGGTATGCGGTAGGCCCAGGCGCATGGCACCAACCAGATGTACGTCAGCGGTCCAGATGTGCGTCAACGGCCGGGTGCGCGCTGGCGCCGAGGCAGGCCGGCGGCGTGCCTCAGTACTGACGGGCGGGTGGTGCCGCGACCGGTGATGTCCGCCGGTCCCAGCGCCACCGAGCACCGTGTGCACCCGGAAGAAGCGGGAGCGGATGCCGGCTCCCGCCGGGCGGGCCCGCCATGATCCAGTGGGCTCGCCTCCGTCGTTCGCGGGCCGGCCAGCGGGAGCCGGGCGGCCCGTACAGTCAGCCCAGGGGGCGTCGGGTGGGGCCCGAGGGCGGCGGCTCGCCCCGCAGCTGGGTATCCCCCCAGCCGATGCTTCCCTGGAGGCTCGGCTGAAGGTGCTGGTTCTGCTGGACCTGCGGGCCTGGTGGGCTTTGCTGGCCCCCGCGCGCCTGCGCCGCCATCGCCTCGGCCACGTTGTGCATGATGGCTTCGACTAGGCGCACCGCCTGGGTGGTGGGCAGGTTCAGTACCACCTCGGCGTCTCCGGCGATCTGGAACCGTACGGACACATCCACCATGTCGCAATCCCCATCTCCGGGTAGGTCTCCTGAGGCCCGCACAGGCGCGGAAGCGCCATAATCGCGCCTCCTGGCCGTGAGCATGCCTGGATCAGCATGTACGTGCGGTCCGGGTCCTTCCGCCGCACAGATCACGGTACGTCGCGGCGTTCCGTAGCCGTACGCGGCCTCGGTATGGACGCGCCGGAGCGGCCAGCCCGATCACGGTTGGGTAGTGTCCGGACGGTGACCGCACCATATTGCACTGTGGCCGACTGTATTGCCGAGTTCGAACGTTGTTATCCGTCATCCTGGGCACAGCCGTGGGATGTGGTGGGCCTCACCGTCGGCGACCCGGATATGCCGGTCCGGCATGTTCTGTTCGCCGTCGACCCAACGGTCGATGTCGCGCGGGAAGCCGTTGATCGTGGTGCGCAGCTCCTGGTCACCCATCATCCGCTGTTCCTCCGGGGCGTTCACGGCGTCGCGGAGACCGATGCGGGTGGCCGGGTCGTGGCAACGCTGATCCGTGGCGGTGCGGCGCTGTTCAGCGCGCATACGAACGCCGATGTGGCCTGTCCCGGCGTGAGTGACGCGCTCGCGCGGGCAATCGGGCTGTGCGACGTCGGGCCGCTGGCTGAGCCCGA